>PAZE01000034.1 GCA_002716065.1 Crocinitomicaceae bacterium
AAAACCACCCAAAAGTAAAAAGCACTAGGCAGCAAGGAATTATTTATGCACTAGACTTAAACTTAGCTACTGAAAGATATGGCAGCTCAAGGTATAAGCTTTTTGATTTTTACATGTCAAAAGGAGTATTTCTAAGACCCCTTGGTAATACGGTTTATATTTTAGCTCCTTATGTTATCTCCAAAAAGCAATTGAATAAAGTCTATAGCGCTATTGAAGATAGCTTAGAAAGCTTCTAAGCATTATTGATTACTTATGTAATCGTTGAGTTCACTTTTAGATGAAGAAAAAGTAAACGATTCGTTCACTTGGTAGTAATCATCTTTATTTAGACAATTTGCATAGGCTAATTTCGCAAATTCCAACTTACCATCTTCAAAGGTAAATTTATCCATCACTTGCTTTATCTGATTTACTGACAGACATTTGTTTTTTGTTGCCTGCTTAGCCACCATCATTTTATCATCTTTAAAAGATTCATTTTCAATAGCATTTAAAACACTATTTATATTATTAACCTGACAATCAATAGTATTATATGAGTTTTCATTACTTGAATTTCCAAATCCACTTGAACTAGTAGTAGTAGTTGATTGAGTATCACCTCCCCAACTGGTAGTTGTAGTTGTGGTTGTAGTACTAGAACTGTATGATGTTGTTTCAATATCATCCATATTGTCATTCACATTCATATTCATACTAACATTCGAGCTTGAATTATCTTCAAAACCCATATTGTCATTCACATTTACATTCATATTTAAACTAACACTTTCAGAACTTGAAGCTGGTTGCTGTACTGTTTGAGTTGAATTATCATTAACATTAACGCTCATATTAAATCCAGTTCCTCCCATATTTACATTCACGTTAGCATTGTCAGGATTAGAAGTTGTAGTTGTAGTTGTAACTGTTTCTTTTACTACTGTTTGGGTTGGAGGAGAACTCTGAACAGTTTGATATACAACTGTTGGTTGATTGTTTACTTTAGGTGCCGAATTCTTTGGAACCATATCTAAAGGCCTAAGTTTAAATCCTCTTTTTGTTTTTACAATTCTATACGTAATTAACATATTTGACACAACTTCAACCTCATAGTCCGCCATACCAGAAAACCAAAGGTTTTTAGAAACGGGTTGAATATTTTGATCTTCAAAAACAATCTTAACACTAATTCGATCATTTTTCAAATCAACCACTTTCACATTAGTTTCAGCTTTATCATTTTGTTTTATACCGTTAATAACTAAAAAAAATGGAGTTGGCTCTTCAGCAAAAACAACTAAATCATTGTTTTGAGCTATAAAAGAAACAGAAAATAGGGATAGAAAAATAAAAGGTAAAAGTTTTTTCATTGTACTAATTTTAATTAATAATAAATGCACATTACACTAAAAGCATGCCAAAATAAAAGTTAATCAATTGCACTCACAGGTTTGAGTTATGGTTTGATTAATACCGGCAACATTTTGTGTGATTGTTGTTGTTCCTTCTACTTCATCTAAATCCTCATCACAAACATTATCCATTTGTACAGTTTGGTTCATATCAGCCATACCAGTCTGAGAAATTACTTGAGAGCATGTACAATCTTTACATTTTTTACATGATGAAAAAACAAAAGCAAAAACAAAGATTATAAGTGTTAAAAAAAAATTATTCATAGTTCTGAAAATTTAATTTATGCTTTTTAAATATAATACTTAATGTACAATTAACTTATAATCAAACCTAAAATTCTGTAGTTAAAAAACTAAAAATTAAACCTTTTTGTTTTTTACGCATCAAATAAACAAACCTAAAAACAACCCTTATGAAAAAAATACTTATCTATTCTCTATGCTTAGCTATGGTTAGTATGTGTCTTGATTCTATTGCTCAAAATCACAAAAAAACCATTAACAAAAGAAGCAACAACAAAGTTGCTGTAATTCACAAAGGTCCTAAAGGCAAAAAATTGATTGTTGCTAAAAGACCTAGACAAAGAGCTAAAAGAACAATGGTGGTACATCATCACTATCGTCATCTTCCTAGAAGAGGAGCACTAGTATCAAGCATAAATAAAAATGCATTAGTGATAAACTTTGGCGGATTTGGATACCGTTATTACGCAGGAGTTTGGTACAAACCAAGAGCAAAAAAATGGGTTGTTGTTCGATCTCCGATTGGAGCTAGAATAAAAGTTTTACCAGTTGGCTATAGAAGATGTATAGTTGGACCAAGAACCTATTACTACTACTATGGAACCTATTATATTAAAACAAACAACGAATATCAAATAGTACAAGCTCCTGTAGGAGCAGAAGTTGGATCACTTCCAGATGGATACAACACCATTACCATTGATGGACAAGACTATTATGAAATAGATGATGTTTATTATATGCCAAGTATAGATGAAAATAATGAAGAAATACTAGTAGTAGTAAACAATCCAAAATAATAAACCAATTAAGTATTCTTATCTTTCCTTCTAAGGGTAAATCTGCATTTGCCCTTAGAAGGTTTACTATACCCTTTTTAGGGTATTTTTAATTTGCATCAACCTATTTATGAGTTATATTACAAAAAATTAAAGCAGTATAAATTAGGTTTGCAAAAAAATAATAATGAAAAATTCAACCTTTAAATATCTAATTTTATCTTTCAGCTTTCATTTTGCACTAATTTCTCAAGCGCAAAATACCAATCAAGATAAAGAGTCAATAAAAAGCATGTGTGGATGCTTCGAAGTTGAATTTAATTTTGCAGAAACTTTTTCCTATTCTGAAGACTCTTCCTATTTACCTTCAAAAGTAAAACATGCAGGAGCTCTAGAATGGGCCCAACTAGTTTCAGAAAGTGACAATAAATTAGTTATTCAACATCTTTTGGTTGTTGGAAATCCCGATAATCCAATGATTATAAAACACTGGAGACAAGATTGGCTATACCAAAACACCGATTTATACGAATTTTATGCAGACAACAAATGGAATTATAAAAAATTGACTAATGATCAAGTTAAAGGACAATGGACTCAAAAAGTATATCAAGTAGATGATAGCCCTAGATATGAAGGTTCTTCATCCTGGGTTCATGTAGATGGAAAAAATTATTGGGAAAACACTACAGATGCTCCTTTACCAAGAAGGGAATACACCAAAAGAAGTGACTACAATGTTACCAAAAGAGGAAACAGACATGAAATAGTTGAAGAAGGATGGATTCACGACCAAGATAATGATAAGATCATTAGAGAAACCAACGCTAAAGATGTTGTAATTGCTCAGGAAAAAGGCATAAACTTTTACAATAAAGTTGAAGATTCAAAATGTGAAGCTGCTGTTAAATGGTGGGAAGAAAATAAGGAGTTCTGGAGTAATGTACGCAGCGCTTGGGACGAAATTTACTCTAAAAACAAAGATCTTAAACTAGCAGAAAAAGTAGAAGGCAAGAGGTTATATGAAGTACTTTTTTCAATGGATATTAAAACCTCTAAAAAGAAAATTCACAAAACTATTTCCTCCTACGTTATTGATTAAATTCAATAGGTATCTACTTTTATCTTACCCGAATCAATGAAGTAATCAATAGATTGTTCTGTAAATTCAGTTAATGAATCCTCTATTATTTTCAAAACATCTTCCCCCATCTGTTTAGCCCCACAAATCATTATTGCTGAATCACTAGCTAAATGCTTCTGGATTAAAGCTTTTTGTTGAATAAGTAAATCTTGAACATGTTCACTAGGATGGTTAGCATCATTTGAAAAAGCAATTGAAAAAGAAGCTATTTTTTGATGTTCTAACAAAGGCTCAACAAGTGGTTTATACAGTGAAAATGAACTTTCTGTTCTACCACCCCAAAGAAAAGTAATTGATTTATAGTGTTTATTTTCAGTAGCCATACCAATGAAAGGAGCTATTCCAGTTCCATTGCTTATAAATAAAAGCTTCTGAAAGTTAACAGGAACATGAAATTTAGTATTTCGAACTATCCTTGCATTCAAAAGATCTCCACTTTTAAGGCCGCTTAAGAAGTTAGAGCATAATCCGTTAGATTGTTTTTTTACCGTTAATAAAATTGTATTTCGTTGATATAAGCTAGCGATAGAGTACATTCTTTCATAGGTTGAATTTGGAGGGGTAATTGCTAATAAATCTCCAGAACAAAATTCTATTTCATTTTTAACGGGGTGTAAATAAAGTAAAAAATGACCTTCTGGATGATTGTTTTGATTGGGATTATTAACAACTGAAAAAATAGAGTTTTCATTTATCATTTGTAAGTTAAAATCAACAGTAAATTTATTTTTTACCACCCAGCTTTTAAACCAACCACTATATTGATCTTCAGATTGATTATCAATCAACTGAATTGGATGAGCACAACTTGAAAGAGAAAATGATTCCAAAAATGCTTGGACATCAATAGCATACTTGCAGAATTCAGGATAAAAAGAAGAACCAAAACCAACTACAGAAAACTGAAATGGATTAGACAAAGGGTTTTTCTTAAACTTTTTAAAAAAACGAACGGCACTTGCTGGTGCTTCTCCACTTCCATAAGTTGAAGTGAAAATAAGCAAATGTGACAATCCTTTAATGGGTTTATAATTATTCATTTGATCAATAAAAGCAGAATGACCTGATTGAATAAGGGAGTCATAAAATTGACCCGCAAATCTATTGGTGCTTCCATTTTCAGTTCCAACAAGAATTAGAATACTGCTTTGATTTTTGGAGAATTTATTGGACCGTTTACTCTTTACTCTACTTAAGAAAATTGAAAATCCTGAAACAATAAAAAACAGGATACAAAAACAAGTAAAACACAATAGTAAGGACCATACAATACTTCCCTTTCCAGTATGTAAATTATAGCTCCACCTAGAAATTTTAGAAATTGTACCAAAATCAAATCTACTTATAATATCTCCATTAAATTGATTCACAAGTAGTTCTTCATCTTTAAGGATTAGTGTAAAATAATCTTCAACAAATGGAGAAAAAGGAAATTGAAGTGACTCAACATCACTCATTAAGGTACTTTTAAAAATAGAAAAGCTATTCCATTCCATCTTTGGGTAATCTATCAATTGATTCTCATTGAAATCATGATTCGAACTACTAGAAGGGAGTAATTCAAACCTTTCTAAAGACAAATAAGTACCGGTAATTGCAATAATTACTACAAAAAAAAGTGAATACCTACCCACCATTAAGTGCCAAAAGCGATAAAAATCATCGAATACTACTTTAGAATAAAAACGTTTTATAGAAAGTTGTCTTTTTGCAATTAAAAAACAACCTGAAAAAGCAATAAGAAAAAGAAAAAAGGAAACGACTCCGATAAGAATTCTTCCTGTTTTTTTTAAGAGCAATGAACGATGAATGTCTCTTGACAAACTAAACCATTTAGATTCCTTCTGAATAGATCCAATTTTTTTACCCGATAAAAGATCTACATAAAATGTTTCTAAATCACCATTGAAATTAATAGCTGAAACTTGAAAAAATTCTTTATTATCTTTTTTTATCTCAATAACTTCTGAAAAATTAGAAGAAAGAGAATCTAAAAATGTAGCTAGATAAATGGTAGAAGCTTCTGGCTGGTAATTGCTACTTAGCTTATTATTTATTGGTGAAAAAGAAAGTACAATTCCAGTAATAGCTGCAACAAGTAAAAACAAGGCAGAACTTAATGCAAGAAATAAATGGCTATATCTCCATACAGAAAAAATCATTTAAGTTTTATAGCTCAACAAAGCGAATGTAACGTATAAACCCTTTACCTGTATGTTTGTTTTCAAAATTTGATTTGGTAATTTCAAACTCAATGTCTTTTTCAAAGTAATTATCACTTTCTACTGCAGATTCAAATCTTAATTTATACCCAATATCAAATTTTGATTTTTCTAAGGAAAGCACATTCATTGACCGCTCTCCACCACTGAGTGTTTCTCCAGAAATGGCATCAATGTTATTTCTTTTTTTACCATAAAACTTCCACCAAGAAGTAATTTCATAATACCATTCAGGATCATCGCCCTGAACGTATACTGTTTTTTCATAATCTCCTTCAGGGTTTATAATTGAAATAACAATATAGGCACCTTCTCCAGAATAATTTTTCATCTGAATCAAGCATTTATACTTCATACTATTTTGATTGGCAACATATGAAAAAAGCATCAATAAAAACGGTAGAACTAAAACTGTAGCAACTATTTTTTTCATCATTTCAAAAATTCAATGTTAACCTTAGCTTCTTTTAACAACTCATTCTCAATAGCCAATTCATAAACAGATTCTCCAAAGCTAGTTTTTAAATGCTGTTTTGCCCCAGAACTAATTAGAAACTTAATTAGCTGATCATCATTAGATTTCATAACGGCCAAATGAAGTGGGGTTAATCCATCATCATTATAGATGTTCAAATCACATGATTGATCATGCAACAATTGAATAACTTCTTGATCAGAACGATTAACAGCTAAATGAACTAACGTATTGCCCTTTTTATCTATATATGAAACATCTCCACCGTTAGTAATAAAATAACTAATCATTTCTGTGGTATTTCTTTTCACAGAATTGGATAACGGACTATTACCATCTAAATCAAGTGCATTAACTGAAAGACCTTTTCCAACAAAGAAATCGATTATACCTTTATCTTTTGATCGATAGGAAAGAAGATGAAGGGCATTTTGATTTTCTTGGTTTTTAGCCAACATATTTACTTTCAAACTATCAAGAAATTGAAAAACTTGAATTGAGTTGGAAGACTTTCTGGTTCCTTTACATGCAAAAATCACTGAATTACCATTATTAGCATTGGGGTCAATTCCTTTATCCAGTAAATAGTTCATCATTGTTAAATTACCCGTCTTACATGCGTATGAAAATGCATTATTTCCATACTTATCTATACTATTTATGGACAAGCCTTTTTCTAAAAAATAAGTTAATTGATTAGGTTGTTTAACATATGGCATTAGTAATAAAAATGGATTAGCTCCATCATTATTGAATTGATTATTTATATCAGCACCTTGTTCAAGACATATATCGTATATCTTAAAATTAAGCTGCCCAGTAGTAGCTGAAAAATTCATCAAAGAATAACCATGACTATCTATAATATCTAGATTAGCTCCTTTTTCAATTAAATAATTCATTAAATCAACATTGTTCTTGTATGCAGCCCAAAAAATATAGGTTCTTCCATCATGAGTCTTTTTATTTACTTCATTCCCCTTAATTGATAAAAGATATTGAATAGTACTGTTGTTAACTTTTTCTAAAATTGCCCAGCATATAGGATCAAACTTATAATTATTCAATTCAGTAATATCATTACCTAAAGCAATAAGGGAATCAATTTTTTCAATACCAGGATCTTTTTTCCAAAAATCTCTTTCTAAAAAAACATTAGCTGATTGACAAGTTCCAAAAAAAACAAAATGAATAAAAAAACAACTTGCAACAATCTTTTTAAGATGACATTTTTTTAAAGCAGAGGCATTTAATAAAATCATGAATTATAATTTTTGTAGTTCAAATTTTGGTGCACCTTTTTCACCAATATCATCATAAAAGTCAATGAAGCGAAGCTTAAAGTAAAGACCATTTTGATTCTTAACAATATAGTTTTTGGTAACATCAACAGTATACGTTCCTGAAGACATATCGTACTGCTTCCAATCCCAACCTATAGCATTCATATCCAATGAAAATTCATATTGTTGAATTAAATCGTAGGAAATAGATTCAAAGTCATTAACAGTATCAATAGCTACCTGAGTAGTTTGAAAGTTATTCGTTAGAACACCGGTAACACCATATGGACCAAAACCAGGAAAAATCTCTAAATACTTGGTAAACAACAGATCCCAACTAGTTTTAACAGGTTCAATATCAATCAATGAGTTTGAATTAAATGAAAAAGCAATAAAATTATAATTGGTATCTTTCGAAATAATTAAATTAGTATCTGAACTGCCATCAAAAGACGAACACCTAAATTGATAAGAATCGCTTGTTGATAAATAATCAATTTGCACTTTTTTATACCCTAATGGATTACCCGAAATATCATAGCCTCTATCAATAATAAAAACCTCACCAGTTGATAAATAATCACCAACTGCAGTGCTGTCTAAATTACCTGTTGGATTATCTACATTCCAATTTTCATTTCCAGTAAGCCCAACTACTAAATTAAAATCAGTTTCACCTGTATTAGCTGCCTTTCCTCCTAAAGATGAGTTTAAAAGCACATGCCAACCACTTGTTCTAGCTTCAAAAGCAATGTCCCAATCTGTTCTTAAGTTTTGACCAACAACTGAATTGTCATTTAAATTAAAATAGATCTGACTACCATAATCAGAACCCATATCAACTTGATTGGTTAATACTTCACCTTGCTGATGGGGCTCTATGGGGAGTTCTTCTTTTAAACATCCTGTCAAAGCAGAAATACATAAAATCAATAGTATAAAATTAAATTCCTTTATCATTAATTAAAGTTGTATTTAATGGATGTGAATATACTTCTTCCCCAGCTCATTGGAACCTGCCCTGCTCCAGTAGAGTGAACACCTGAAGGACCAGCGTTATTAACAGATTGAACATTTAAAATATTTTTAACTCCTAAAGTCAATTGTATAGATTTTTCATTAAATGATTTTGAAATATTAGCATCAAGCATACTATAGCTTGCTAAAAAGGATTCTGAAACATCATTATTTCCATTTACAAAAAAGCCAGTAGCAGATCCAGTATACTTATAAAAAGCAGAAAAACGCAGCTTATATTTGGTCCAATTATAAATGATATTTGATCTGATTTCAGGACTAAAACTAAATGAAGGAACACTAAAATTTTCAGATAAGTTATTGTATCTTCCAACATGAACAAAACCAAGATTCAACTTTAAATTGTCAAATTTTATACTTGAGTTAACCTGTCCACCTAAAGTTTTGAATTTACCGATATTCACATAAGTATACTGTTGAGGATTTTGTTCAGATTGAGCAAGGGTAATTAAATTAGTAATATCGTTAAAAAATCCTCCGGCATCAATTGTAACTACGTAATTTTTATATACTTTTTTCCAAACAGCATCAACAATAAAATTATCCGATTGTTCTTGTATTAAATCTGTATTACCTACAATATTGTGGTTAATATCAACAAAATAAAAATACAACTCTTTTAAACTTGGCGCCCTAAATCCTTTAGCATAAGAACCCCTTAAATTGAAGTTACTAAAACTATATTTTATATTTAATGAGGGAATAGGTGGTGCTTGATAGCTCGTATTGTATGCCAATCGTAATGCTGGCTTAATTACCAAACCATCAACAGGTAACCATTGAGCACTTCCAAAGATTGCTAGATCAGATTGCCTTTGCACATCTCCTTCTATTCTTCTGCCTAAAGAGCTTTCAAGATTTACATCATATCCTAGCTGATAATTAAATTTACCTTTTACCTTGCTTATGGTACCCCTACTAACCAATAAATCAAACTTAGTAGTATCCTGATCATCTTGTGATGGTGTGATTTGCTGTTCAAGAGTAGTTAGGTCCTTTATAAATGTATTTTTAATCCTCTTATAGTGATTGTATGCAGCGATAATTCTAAGCTCTCCCCCAGAACTTAATTGTTTACTAAAGTCAATACCAACGTCTCTTCTCCATGTATTATAGTAATCATCAAAAGCAGATTCATAATAAGGAGCTTTTGGATAGCCTCTATTGGTAATTTGCTCATCAAAATAATTAAAATAAGACCTTATAGAAACACTATCTTTAACATAGGAGTATGCAATTTTAGAAAACAATTGTTCTTTAGGGTTCCACTGTTTTGCTCTTGAGGTGTCGGCAAGTCTAGATTTAGGAAATTGAATAAAAGGATCAGAGGGATTCCACCCATCAAAGAAATTTCTTCCTCCTGAGAATTTTAGCTGACTATTGTTAAACTTATAAGAAATATTACCATCTAAATTATACTGACCTACAGTTTCATAATAAGAATTAACATCAAAAGAAAATCCATCCTTAGATTTTTTCTTAGAAATTAAATTGATAGTACCTGCTAATGCATCTGTTCCATAGTTAACAGACAAGGGACCTTCAACAATTTCTATACGTTCCATATCATTTAAGTTGATTTGAGAAACATCAATACCGCCATTAAGCCTTCCAATAATCGGGATACCATCAATTAGAATCTTAACATTTTGACCAGAAATCCCTTGCAAAGACATAAACGAACCAAGTACATTATCTTGGCTTAAACGAATATTATTTTCATTTACTAATACATCTCTAAGATTCACCGCACCTATAGCTTCAATTTTCTCTCTGTCAATAACTTTTATTTTATTAACTGCCTTTTCCTTAGTTGTTTTTTCATATTCAGCAGTTACAACAAAGGTTTCTAGCTCAGTAGATTCCTGTGAAAAAACAACTGAAACCGCAAAAGAAAATAAAGCTATAGGTAGGTATTTAAACATGCATCTACTGGATAATTAATTTTTCAGTAACAATATCATTTCCAACTCTTAAAGAAATTAAGTAAATTCCTTTGGAAAAGTCTGATAAAGAAAGTGTTTTTTGATTAAATCCATATTGAGATAATCTATGAGACTGTAGCAACTCACCATTAAGGTTATATATGAAAAGATTATCGTTATCTGAAATTGAATTAACATCATATAAAACAGTAATTCTATTGTCGGTTGTAGGATTAGGATATACAGCAAATGTAGTAATTGCATCAATTTCTGAAGTGTTGGTAGCTGTTAAAGCTTCTTTTCCAAAAACAATCTTCCCAGTGCTTCCTCCTTCAAATCCAGTAAAAAAGATTTTCCAAATATCATCATTAGCATCTTTAATAAAGTAACACAAGTCACTTTCCAAAACATACCCACCACCAGAATACGATTTCCAATCGTATCCAATAGTATTGATTTCAGTTTGATAAGGATTTGTCGGAGAGCTAACAGTATTAACATCTACTTGTTCTTCTTGAGCAACAAGAATGTTTTTGTTTGATAAAACACCAGTAACTCCATAAAAAAGTCCAGGTGATAATTGACCTACATATTTAGTAAATACCAAATGCCATGAATCCGTATCTGGTTCTCTATCAATTTCTAATTGATTTTGTATAGAATAATAACCGAAATTTTTATTGGTGAAACTCGACTTAGAAACTGAAGTATTAACCTCATTAGATCCATCAATATTAGCATATCTAAATTCATACGTACCACCGGCTAATTTCATTACTTGTAATTTTTTATAATCACCATTAGATAGCTTAATAACGTGAAGAGAGTCACCTAAAATATGATGAGTAACCGTATTGTAAACTCCCCAACCTAAATCAAGAGGATTTCCAGGGTTAGCACTAGCATCAAAGGCACCTAATGACCATGATGTATCTGAGTCATACAACTTTGTCCAACTGGCAATTCCGGAAATATCAACTGAAGACCAAGATGAAGTATCTCCATTTGGATAGACATAAAGTTCAGTTCCTGTTTTACCATTAATTCTAATGCTAGATCCATAGGCAGATAAACTAAATGCTAAATCCCAATTTTCATTATCCACATTTGCAACCTCACCAGAATTTAGATTATAGTAAGACTGATTGGTGTACCCCGATTGAAGAAATACAGAATCATAAACCTGCGCAGAGTAGGTAAATGAAATAAGTGTAATTGTTAAAATAAGTAATGATTTTTTCATATCAATATATTGTTAAAAATGTATAGTAGAATTTAAAATTTTCAAACTGCAAATTAATTAACAAAACAGGTAGGAATCAATACCTTTTTAAAGGTAAATTTTAAATGTTTACACATCTAAATATCAACAAGTTATGAGTTGTACCATCAAAAGCAAGAATTAAATTTTAAGCAGTTTTTCATTGGAAGCAATTTTTTTTAAAGCATCCACTAAATAATCTATATCTTCAATAGTGTTAAATGCTTGAAAGGAAACTCTAATGTATTTTTTATCTCCCTGAAGCATAATAGGGATTTCAATTCTATATTTTTCAAACAATTCACGTTGTAACTCTTGGGGAGAATGTGTATTTATTTCAAAACTACACAGCTGACCAAAAAATGAATCTGTTAACGGTGCAAGTGGTTTGATTCCTAATAAGTTAAAAAGTTTTGGTGCTTGTTCTAACAGTTTTGATTTGCATTTTTTTGAAACCGATTTCCAGTTGTATTTCTCCATAAACTCAACTGATTTTGGGACTGTTAAAAAAGCGGAAAAATCTCTTGTTCCATTGTACTGATGGTAATCAAAGAACTGTGAACCTGAAGGATTATCACTTTCATAACCCCAGCTTATAATTAAGGGATCTAATAACTCTTGAAGCTCCGGATTAGCATATAAAAAAGAGCACCCTTTAGGTGTCATCATCCATTTATGACAAGCACCAGTGTAAAAATCGGCTTTAATTTCAGAAAGATCCAACTCAATATGACCAGGAACATGTGCTCCATCGACTATTGTTAGAAGCCCTTTATTTTTAGCCTCTTCACAAATCTCCTTTATTGGAAGAACCAATCCCGTTGTACTTGTTATTTGACTAATGAATATAATCTTTGTATTGGACGTGTAACCTTTCCAAAAATTTTCAATAAAGTGTTCCTTTGATTGAATCGGCAAATCAATATGCTGCCTTATATACTTAGCACCATTTTTTTTACAATAGTAAGCCCAAGTTCTATCCAATGCCCCGTATTCTAAATTGGTAGCTAAAACTTCATCACCATGATTTAAATTCAAATTTTTAGCCAACACATTTATAGCGTATGTTGGGTTAGACACAAAAACTAAATCCTTCGAATTACAATTTAAATAATCCCCCAAAACTTTGGTAGAATTATTTATGTAGTCTATACCATTAACTGTAACAAACTGAACAGGCTCTTTTTCCAATAAATATTGCCAGTTTAAATAATCCTCAAATATTTCTTTAGGACATGCACCAAAAGAACCAAAATTCAAATATGTAATGTTCTTATCTAGTTGAAACAACTCTTTCATTTTACAACAATTAAATCTTAAAAACTAAAGTTAAAATAAATAAAATCTTAGGTAATTAAATACAATAAAATTGTTACTTTCAGCGCCAATTTTAAACCCAATTCATTCACAATAATGAAAAAATCTGTTCTTTTTTATCAAATTGGATCTATTGCATTTATCCTTCTAGGACTTCTACATATTATGGCCCATTTTACTACTCCAGAAGATACTGCATTAAATGAACTTTTAAACAATATGCAAGCTTTTAAAATTGAACTTTTTGGAGAGCATAATCTGTTAAAATTTTACTTGGGATTTAGTCTAATGATGGGATGCTTGTTAAGCGCAATAGGAGTACTAAACCTAAGCTATTCAAAATCTATCAATAAAATTTCTGTATATGTAAATATTGTCATTTGTAGTATTGCATTTATTATTTCATTTAACTATTTCCATCTATTGGCATATGGATTTGTATTAATCTCCTTATTTTCTTTTTGCCTTTGTCTTATTTTATATAAAAATCAAAACTCATGAAAAACATAATACCCTTATTCCTTTTGATAACTCTTATTTCAGGTTGCAAAAAAAAAGGTTGTACCGACATCTACGCAGACAATTACAATAGTAGCGCAACAAAAGCGGACTATGAACAATGCATCTATTCAAAGACATATATCCCAGATGATAATTTTGAAAACTTTTTGGAAAATCAAAATCTTGGTGATGGCATTAAAAACAACGACACTGTTATCACCAATAATCTTTACACAATTGAAAATTTAGATCTTATGAATCTTGGAATAAATGACATTACTGGAATTCAAGACTTTATAAATTTAAAACATTTGAATATAGCTGAAAATAACATCACTGAGATTGATGTTTCAAATAATACACATCTTGTAGAAATATTTTGTCCCAATACAGGTATAAGCTCTATTGATCTTTCTAATAATCCCGACTTAAAATATCTTATAATATCAAACACCAACATAACATCAATAGATCTATCTAACAACCCAAATCTTGAAAATTTTGCTTGTGCTAGCAATAATATTAATTCTTTAGACCTAAGCAACAATAGCAAATTGTGGTTTATCTCTTGTGCTTGGACACCAATAACAGAGCTTGATTTATCAAACAATAATTCGCTAACACAATTGTTCTGTAAAAATTCATCTCTTGAAAAATTAGATTTAAGAAACGGAAATAATGCACTAATAGAAATTATATCAGCAGAGGACAATCCTAACCTCTCATGTATTTCTGTTGATGATGCATCATGGAGTACATCCAATTGGATTAGTCTAAATTTTGAATTTGACAATCAAGTATCTTTCAGCAATAATTGTCAATAATTTATTGATTTTTTACAGAATACTATAAATTTGTTTTAAAAAAACAGATGCCCCATTTGGCTTGGTTAATTGTATGTATTGTTCCAATTGTTGTAGGTTTATTAATTCTTGAATCTGCTGTTGCAAAGAAAAAAAACCTTAAGCTATATACTCTTTCCGATAGCATCACTAATTTATCTTGTGGTTTATTGGAAAGAATTTTCGACATATTCTTTTCTGTTCTTGTTCTGTTTGGCTTTAATTACATATACGAAAATATTGCTCCTTTTCAAATTGAACTATCTGTTTTATCTTGGATAATTGCACTTTTTATAACTGATTTTATTGCTTACTGGTTTCATCGATTAAGTCATGAAATTAATTTCCTATGGGCAGCACATATTGTTCATCATCAAAGTGAAGAGCTAAACATTACAACTGTTTTTAGAGTCTCCTTTCTTGCTGTAATTTACAGAGCTTTTTTCTTTGTTTGGATGGCATTTGCCGGATTTGATGTTTTTACAATCGTCAGCACTTCTGTTTTTTTGGGCTTTTATCAGCTTTTTACCCATTCAAGAGTTGTTGGGAAGTTAGGCTTTATTGAAAAATTTATGACTACACCCTCTCATCATAGAGTTCATCATGCCCGAAATGAAAAGTATATGGATAAAAACTATGCTCATATTTTTATTTTCTGGGATAAGCTATTTGGTACTTTTACTGAAGAAGAGGAAGAACCAGATTACGGAATAACTTCTGGATTTGAAAGGGCTAATCCCTTTAGAGCAACTTTTTCCTATTGGAGAAATTTATTTTACAGGGCAAAAAAAGCAGAAAATTTTAAGGATAAAATAAAAGTTTTCACCAAAGGTCCTAAATGGACTCCTGATGATGTGGATCATTTACCGAATGAATTTAAAACCGACCTTAAAGGAAATAGAATTCCTCACAAAATACCTGTAAAGCAAAAAGAAAAAAGAGCATATATTCTATTAAATGTTTTACTAACAGCCGTTAGCTTTTTAGCTCTTCTTTACATTAAATCTAGCCTTGGAAAAGAAGTTAAATTTTTATCACTTTTTTTGAATCATCAGATTCTTGCTCTTTCAGGCATAATCTTAATATCAATATTTGCTCACTCTAGAATAATAGAAAACAAAAAATTCCCTATTTTAACTGATGGATTAAGATTACTTTCCATAATTGTATTAACTAGTTTTGGATTTGGCAATTTGCCTGAGTCAAATTGGATTATTCTTATTGTTTCTAGCTATTGTTCTGTTATGTTTCTTTGGTTAATAAAACTTCATTTAAGACCATATTCAAGAAAACTAACTACCTAATATGGAGGAGATACTAAACCCAACTGTTTTTATTGGCGATTTTCAATGGAGGGAACCCATTACAACCTTAACTGATTTTTTAGTAGCTATTGTTGCACTAATTGGCTTTATTAAATTTTCAAAATTTAAAGGAATTAAAAAAAGAAGCTTTTATTATTACAAATACTACTTTCTTTTTTTTGCAATTGGAATGACCTCTGCTGCTTGGGTTGGCCATGGACTTCAAGCATACCTAGAACCTGAATACAAGAGAATTGGATGGTTTTGTGGATCTAGTGCACTTTTAATGTTAGGATTAGGTAGTTTTAATGAAATTAAAATACTCATAAAAAACACTTGGTTTGTTTTTCTTAGCAGTCTTTTTATTATACAGTTTTTATGTTTTGTCTTTATTCTACTTCATCCAGTTTTAAGTAATTTCATCTTTGCACAAATTAGCTCTACAGTAGCTCTTATTCTATTTATTTTTCCTATACATATGTACAACTACTTAAAACAGAAATCTAAAGGCAGCCTTATTGTGATTTCAACGATTGCTTACAGTATTATTCCAGGATTAATTTACAATAATCAAGTAAGTTTTAGTAGATGGTTTAACTACCACGACATTAGCCATGTTCTAATGGCTATATTTATGTGTTTAATGATAGCTGGCACATCAAAATTAGCACTTAATGGGTCCAACCATTGATTCAAAAAGCTAATATTCAATATATTTACAGCAATGAGCACAACTAAAAATCAGTGGATTCTAATCTATACAGGAACAGAATTATCTACAAAATTCTTAAAACTTGATTTGGAAGATGCAAAAATTAGTGCTCTATTAAAAAATGAAACTGAGTCTGCACGATTAGCAGGTTTTGGCATGGACACTTTCAACGGATGCCAATTGTATATTTGCGAAAAAGATATTGAAAAAGCAAGACCAATAATTGATGCTTTTCTAAAACGCAACTTTTAATTTTATTTGAACAATAATACAAGCAACTATAAGTTATCTAGCTACAAATAATTTAAGCACAACAATGAAAAAGCTAATTTTATTTTTTTGTTTTTTCCCTACACTATTTTTTACACAAGAAAAAGTAACCATAAGTGGATATATTGAAGAAGAGCTGAATGGAGAAAAATTAATTGGTGCCACAGTATATGATTTAAAATCTGGGAAAGGTACCATTACCAATGATTACGGTTTTTTTAGTCTTACGTTAATTAAAGACTCCATAAACTTACGAGTTAGCTTCTCTGGTTTTGAAAATCAATTCTATTCTACCTTCCTAGAAAGTGATTTATCCATTAACTTCAAGTTAAATGATGTTCTACTTGAAGAAGTAGAAATTATTGGCAATCAAGAACAAGTTCATCAACGAACAGAGATGAGCACCATTGATTTATCGATGTCCAAGGTAAAAACACTTCCAGCTCTACTTGGTGAAAATGATATTATGAAAACCATACAGCTATTACCTGGTGTACAATCTGGAAGTGAGGGTTCCTCAGGAGTATATGTTCGAGGAGGCGGACCAGATCAAAACTTAATTTTATTAGATGGAGTACCTGTTTACAACGCATCACATTTATTTGGTTTTTTCTCTGTTTTTAATGCAGATGCTATTCAATCCACCAAGCTGATAAAAGGTGGATTCCCTTCTAGATACGGAGGAAGACTTTCATCAGTGATTGATATTAAAATGAAGGAAGGGAATATGAAAAAATTTCATGGAGAAGGTTCTGTGGGCTTAATCTCATCTAAACTTACATTGGAGGGGCCTATTGTTAAAGACAAAACTTCTTTTCTAATTTCTGCAAGAAGAACCTATATAGATCTTCTTGCTAGACCATTTATTAAGCTAGCACAAAAAAATAATAATACTGACCCAAATTCATCTAGCACTAATTCTGGAGGTTATTATTTCTATGATGTAAATGCTAAAATCAACCATAAATTTTCGGACAAAGACCGTCTTTACTTAAGTCATTATATGGGTAGAGATAGAGCCTATTTAAATACCTCAGATTCATGGAATACTGACACTACATCTAATTCAAGTAATGCTCAATCTGAATTGTGGTGGGGGAATATTATAAGTTCTATAAGATGGAATCATATGATTTCTAATAAAATATTTATGAACACTACCTTAAGATACAGCAAATACGACTTTTTAGTAGGTTCTAGTATTAACGAATCAAGTACCCAAAATGCTATTCAAAGCACCCAAAACATATCTTTTGCCTACCAATCTGGAATTGAAGATTGGTCAGGAAAAATTGATTTTGACTGGATGCCTAACCCCAATCATTATATCAAATTTGGATTAGGCGACATATACCACACCTTTACTCCTGGTGTTAATCAATTCACTCTTCAAAGTACTGGTTCATCTGCCTTAGATACCACATTTGGATCACAACTTCATTTTGCTCATGAACTTTTTGCATATGCTGAAGATGAATTTAATTTAGGCAGCAGAATAAAGACCAATGCTGGCATGCATTTTTCCAGTTTTATTGTCGGAAATTCTGTATATAATTCATTTCAACCCAGATTAAATACCAGAATTCTATTAGACGACAATTCTTCTTTAAAAGCAAGTTATGCTCGAATGGCTCAGTTTCTTCATTTATTAACCAATTCTGGAATTGGACTACCTACAGATCTGTGGCTTCCTGCTACTGAAAGAGTTCAACCTCAATTTTCCAATCAATGGGCAGTTGGATATGCTAGAACATTTTTAAAAAAATATGAATTTTCCATTGAAGGATATTATAAAACAATGGAAAACTTAATTGAATACAAAGATGGTGCTTCATTTTTCGACTCTCAACTAGACTGGCAAGAAAAAGTTCATTCCGGTAGAGGATGGTCCTATGGGGCTGAACTTTTAATAGAGAAAAAAATTGGAAAAGCTACTGGGTGGATAGGCTACACCCTTTCTTGGACCAATAGACAATTTGATTCCCTAAACTTTGGCAATCCTTTCCCATACAGGTACGACAGAAGACACGATATAGGGGTTGCCTTTACTTATGAATTTAACGACAACATTAATATGGGAGTAGTTTGGGTTTATGGGACTGGAAACGCTGTTACATTAGGTCAGGAACGCTACCTATCCATGTCTGAAGTTCAAGATGCATTTAACAATGGATTTAATTCAGGTTGGTCCCAAGGAATTGAACATATTAGCTCAAGAAACAACTACAGAATGCCTTCCTATCATAGACTAGATTTATCGGTAAATTTCACCAAACAGAAATCATGGGGAGAAAGAACCATTAGTTTAGGTGTATACAATGCCTATAATCGACAAAACCCATTTTATTTAGAATTTTCTTCTGATGAAAGTGGCAATACTCAGCTATCTCAATACAGCTTATTTCCAATTATTCCTTCATTTAACTACTCTTTTAAATTTTAACATGAAAAATATAATAGTATATATTCTTGCAATTGCTACTTTGAGTTCGTGTGAAAAGGTAATTCCATTTACTGGAGAAGTAACTCAACCCAAATTGGTTGTCAATTCATTATTTGATGCAGAAAACTCCTGGAACGTTCATATTAGTCAAAGCTTAAGTGTGATTGATACAGGCAATTTATCAATTGTAGAAAATGCTTCCGTTCTTATAAAAGATAATCAAGATAATATTATTGAAACACTCTTATATGATTCTATGGGTCGCTATAGTGGAAGTGCCTTCCCTCAGCTTGGTCAGAATTATAGAATTGAAGTTTCCGCCCCCGGATTTAACTCCGTTAGTTCAGAAAACAACTTACCTAGTCCAATTACCATTTCAAACGTTGACACATCTACAACTTATATAAATAGCGAACAACGCTTCGAAATGTCAGTAACTATAAACGACCCATCTGGCATCAGTAATTATTACCTAATTTCTGTTCACGCTGGGGGCTGGTTTGAAGAGGAATTTTGGAATGGCAATTCATGGTCGATTGATACGGTTTTTTATGACTTCACTGTACCCATTTTAGTTGATGACCCTACTTTTGAAAATTACGGTTCGAATCGTTGGGAAAACAAAGGTATATTCACTGATATAACTTTTGATGGTCAAACAAAAACAATTGATATAGCAATAGATTCTGAATCTGTCGAAGCTAAACCTACTGATTTAGATTTTTTCGAAGTTCGTATATACAACATTACTCAAGCAGCCTATTTATACAACAAAAGCTACGATCTTTATATGAATGCTAGTGGCAACCCATTTGCGCAACCTGTTCAAGTTTACAGCAATATTGATGGCGGATTTGGACTTTTTGCAGGCTCTCAACTTAATGTTTTTTCTATTTTATAATTGATAAATAAATCACATAAAATATTATCTTTTTTTTTGATAATTTGCATATGTTCCTGTGAAAAAATAATTCCATTTAATGAAGAAGTTACCGAGCCTAAAATTGTTGTGCATTCATTTTTCAATTCAACTGACCAGTGGAAGGTTTTTATTACCAAAAGTTTAACAGTAACTGATAATGGAAAATTAGATTTTCTTGAAAATGCTTCTGTTGTAATTAAAGACGAACAAAATAATATTGTTGAAATTCTTGAGCATGACTCTCTTGGAAAGTACAAAGGAAATACAACACCTCAAATTGGTAAGTCCTACAGAATTGAGGCTGAGGTATTAGGATACAACTCAGTTTATGCTCAAGACTATATTCCTAATGAGGTTACCATATCCTCTGTTGATTCATCAACAAGTCATTTAAATAACGAAAAAATTCTTGAGCTTGATGTAAGCATAAATGACCCTAAAGAAGAAGAAAATTATTACTATTTAAAAGTACATGTTGGTCTAAATACATTAGATGGAAATTATCAAACCAAAAGACTAAACGTTTTAGTCAACAACCCTATATTTGAAAATTCTGAGCCAAATAAATGGGACAATAAAGGAATATTTACGGATTTTCTTTTCAATGGAGAAAACACAACAATTAAAACAGCCATTAAATTACCAATTGTTATTGATGATTTTTCTTACAATATAAATGACTTAGATTATCTAGAAATAAGGTTACAAAACCTTACCAAAGCAAAATACTTATACAATAAAAGTTACGATCTGTATCAAAATGCTAGCGGAAGCCCTTTTGCTCAACCTGTTCAAGTATACAGTAATATTAATGGTGGGTTTGGAATTTTTGCAGGCTCTAAACGTAATGATTTTAGGGTGCTTTAAATCAATTATTAACATTCTTTTAAAATAATTCACAAAATTTAACGATTTATCATACAACTATCAAACTAATATTGAGTTTAAATTATTGATTAACAGGTTGTTATGAAAAAATATAAATTAACAAATAAGCTATATATAATTTACTTTTAAATAGTGCGTAAATAATTGCATTATAACTTGACTTAAGATAAGCTTTAGACTACATTTGCCGCACATTCAAAAATAGTAATTTATCAGATAAAAAAGAGCCGATAAAATGAGACAGTTAAAGATTACTAAATCCATTACAAACAGAGAAAGCCAATCATTAGACAAATACTTACAAGAAATAGGAAGAGAAGACCTCATTACTGCTGAACAAGAGGTTGAACTAGCACAACGAATTAAACAAGGAGATCAAATTGCACTTGAAAAACTAACTAAAGCAAATTTAAGGTTTGTTGTTTCAGTGGCTAAGCAATATCAAAATCAAGGATTAACACTTCCAGATTTAATTAATGAAGGTAATTTAGGATTAATTAAAGCTGCTCAACGATTTGATGAAACTAGAGGTTTTAAATTTATTTCATATGCAGTTTGGTGGATCAGACAATCTATCTTACAAGCATTAGCTGAACAATCTAGAATCGTACGTCTACCATTAAATCAAGTTGGTTCGCTAAATAAAATAAATAAAGCATTCTCTAAATTGGAGCAAGAATACGAAAGACCTCCCAGTTCAGACGAAATAGCTAAAGCATTAGATCTTCCTGAAGATAAAGTAAACGACACACTGAAAGTAAGTGGAAGACATATTTCAGTAGATGCTCCATTTGTTGACGGAGAAGACAATTCTTTGTTAGATGTTATGGTAAACAACGACAGTCCTAAGGCAGATCGTGAGCTAATGATGGAATCTTTACAAAGAGAAATTGGCAGGTCACTATCCACCCTAACTGAAAGAGAAAGAGATGTCATTCAACTGTTTTTTGGAATTGGATTACAGCATGGATTAACACTAGAAGAAATTGGAGCTAAATTTGATTTAACAAGGGAAAGAGTTCGTCAAATCAAAGAAAAAGCAATTAGAAGATTACGACACACATCAAGAAGTAAATTACTTAAAGCCTATTTAGGATAAACATTTAAACAATGACAACAATAGAAGCAAAAACAGGATACGAAGCAGGACTTAACGAATACGTAAAACAAGAAAAATCTGCTGTAGAATTAATCACTGCTGTAGGAAGATTAATGTACGATAAGGGAGTAGAATTGGTTTTTTATAGAAACCACCTGGTTGATATAAGCACATCTGAATTAATCAATTTATTTGATTATGCTGAGAAAATTCTTAACAAACCCATTGACATTCATAAAGTCGCTGAAGTTGCTAAAGCTTTAAGTAAAATGGATTTAGCTCCTTCTAAGTTAGATATTGGTAAAATTACTAACGAATACCTTACTGCTAAAAACCAATTCTCTTCAGTTGACGATTTTTTAAATACTACACTAAACAATTTTATTGGTGCTGAAAAACACAATTTTAGCCCACAAGATGTTGTCTTATATGGATTTGGTAGAATTGGAAGATTAGCTGCAAGAGAGTTAATTAAACAAGCAGGTAAAGGCCAACAACTTAGATTACGTGCTATTGTCATAAGAACAGTAAATGAAACTCAAATTAAAAAAAGAGCTGCTCTTCTAAGAAATGACTCTGTTCATGGAGCATTTAAAGGAAGTGTAATTGAAGATTACCACAACCAATCATTAATTATAAATGGGCAAATAGTTAAATTAATTGAAGCTAAAAACCCAGAAGATATCGACTACACCTCTTTTGGTATTAACGATGCTTTAATAATAGACAACACAGGTGTTTTTAAAGACAGAGAAGCTTTAGGAAGACACCTAAAATCTAACGGTGCATCAAAAGTTCTTTTAACAGCACCTGGAAGTGGAGTTCCAAATATTGTTTATGGGATTAACCACAAACAGTTAGATTTAGAAAATGAAACTATTTATTCTGCAGCATCATGTACAACCAACGCTATTTCTCCAGTTCTAAAAGTTGTTGAAGATCATTTAGGTGTAAAAAATGGGCATATTGAAACTGTTCATGCCTACACCAATGACCAAAACCTACTAGATAACATGCACAAAAAACCTCGTAGAGGAAGATCAGCTGCCATTAATATGGTAATTACTTCTACTGGTGCTGGTAAAGCAGTTACTAAGGTAATTCCTTCATTAGCTGGTAAGCTTACAGCAAATGCAGTTCGTGTACCTACCCCAAACGGCTCATTAGCAATTATAAAATTGACTCTTAACAAACCAACTACTGCTGAAAAAATAAATGAGTTGTTAAAAAAAGCAGCTTTAGAAGGTGATTTAGTAAACCAAATTAAATATGAAATAAGTAATGAGCTAGTTTCCAATGATATTATAGGAAATGTTTGTGCCTCGGTATTTGATAGCAATGCGACAATTGTTTCTGAAGATGGATTAAATTGTGTTTTATATTCCTGGTATGATAATGAGTATGGATACACTAAACAAGTAATTAGGGTTGCCAAATACATTTCTAAAGTAAGAAGGTTAATCTACTATTAATTCAATCACTATGAGTACTAATGAACTAAAAAACACTGTTGGTAAAGATGGTAAAGCTATAAGCCCCATTCTTAAAGACAATATCATGAATTATTTAATTGATATTGACGGAACTATTACTGAAGATATTCCAAATGAAGAACCTGAAAGAATGCTTACATGTGAGCCTTATGAAGATGCTTTAGAAATATTAAATAAGTGGTTCGATGAAGGGCACATTATTACTTTTTTTACTTCCAGAACTGAAGAGCATAGAGAATACACTGAAACTTGGCTTAAAAAACACGGTTTTAATTACCATGGACTGTTAATGGGTAAACCTAGGGGAGGAAATTACCATTGGATTGACAACCACCTAGTAAGGGCAACAAGATTTAATGGTAAATTCACGGATTTAATCACTGTTTCAAAAGATATTCAGGTTTTTGATGACAAATAAATTAGTACTAATATAAAAGTTGAGCTATGAAGTATTTTTCTATCTTAGCACAAATTGTTTTAACATATAAATATGACTATTAAGAATTTTAAGTTTGCTTTCATTTTTATTTTACTCTGTTCTTTTGTTAGTTGCAACAACAATAAAGAAGAAGTAATTTCTGAAAGTGCATCAACTGACACCGATATTTCTTCTGATGAAGATATTCTTTCAGAAGATCAAGAGCAAAATTCTGATTATCAATTCATCCCCCCTTCTCCAATTCAGATTGGCTTAATTTTGGAAAAAGCAGGTATGGATTATATACCAGACATTGCTAATCCTGCCAACAACGTTGAAGATTACACTGATAAATTCAGACAATCTATTTGCTTTGGAGTTTATTCTTGTGATTTGGCATATTGTGTTTTAAATGATAAATACGATGAGGCAAGTGAATACTTAAAGTCGATCAAATCATTAGGTGCAAAAATTGGTCTTGAAACTGTTTTTCAATCTGAAGATATTGTAACTAGATTCGAAAAAAATATAGGCAACAAAGATTCTATCGTTGATATACTTATCTACGTACAAGAAAATACTGATGCATATATTGATGACAATGGAATGGATGATTTATCTGTAATTTATTTTTCAGGTGCTTGGATTGAAGGAATGTATTTAGGTGTTAAAACTCTTTCAAAAGATTCTGATAAAAATGTTAGTGTGTTATTGTCTGAACAAATGGGAATTCTAGAGCTTCTCTTAGCTGGAATAGAACATATTGCTGAGAAGTCTGAAGATATTGAAGAACTTAACAGTGCCGTAAGTGAGTTATTAGAAGCTTACAACAATTTAGAATCTGTCCAATTATCTGCTGAATTCAAAGACAATTTGGATATAGATCTAACTACTGAGGAAATTGAAATTATTTCTGGTAAGATTATTGATATACGTCAATCTCTTGTCCAATAAAATGATTACTACTATGAGAAAAATATTTGCTTTCCCTTTACTACTTTTTTTACTCATCAGTATTAGCACAAATGTTAATGCACAAAGAAGAGTTGATGAAGTAGATCCATATAGAGAATTTCTTAATGAACTTTCTGAATATAGAAAGCTTTGCAGAAATGCTCTGAAACCTTATAGATATGACGGTGCTAAAACCACACACTTTTCTTACAAAGAATACAATTACAGAAAAGAGGTTGAAATAGGAACAGTACAAGACTCTGAATATAGATTATCTTTTAATTCTAATGGGATTAAATACGATCAAATTAAAGTTGAAATATATGACAAGCCTAGTAAATTTAAAGCTAGAGTTCTATTGTATGAAAAAGACGGTGTTGGAGGAAATGAGTTCACTGTTGAGACTGGGCCAATGCTGGAGAAGTTAAAAGAAGTTAAAAGAGAAAAAGGCGTAGATGAGGAGATAATAGAAAGAATGAGGCTTAAAAAATTATATATAAGCTATGTAATTCCAGCTATAGATAGAGAAATTGAAGTTGATCCTGAAACCGGCAATGAAGTTAAAGTGGTTACTAAAGGAGCTATTGTACTAGCTCTTGGCTACAGTAACATCTAATAGATATATTCTAAAATAGTTGGATAAGAATCTATTTCTATTTCCACTTTTTGTATCCTATCACTACTTTCATATCTACCTTTTGATATGTTGAATACCAATGTATCAACCACTAATTTTTTACAAAAATCTTCATTGAAATTATGCTCCAAATAAAGAGTAAGTTTAGGAGTTGATTTTTTTTTAAATAACCCCGATGAGTAGATTTTAAAAAAATGCTCTTTGCATCCCCCTCCATACTGCACCGTTAATGTTAAAAAATCTTTTTTGATTGATGCATTTAAAATAGTAAAAGGGGTATTATCCTTAGCAGGAAGGTAATTCTCTTGAATAATAAGCTGAGGGACCAAATCTTTATTTGAATTTCTTTTTTTTGACAAATTGCATGAGTAAATAAAAATCAAACTAAAAGCTATATATATTATCTTTTTCATTGGTGTTTGGTTTGTCAATTAAACTTTTCTAGTAGAATTTTCTTCAAAGAAAATAATTCATCCCTTAAGTGAGCTGCTTCAATAAAATTTTCTTTCTTAGCCT
Source organism: Crocinitomicaceae bacterium (assembly GCA_002716065.1). Taxonomy (GTDB): domain Bacteria; phylum Bacteroidota; class Bacteroidia; order Flavobacteriales_D; family Parvicellaceae. The sequence continues at coordinate 26,087 of PAZE01000034.1, forward strand.
CTCTCTCCATTTGACTCTTAACTCTTTTAATTGAAGATTCCAATTCATCTCTGTTCATGTGTTTTATAACTGGATCTTCAGAAATAGAAACTTGATTATCAACTTCATATACAAGAGCTTCATCATCACTATTTTTTAGTGCCAATACATTTTCTGTTGTTTTATAAATTTGGGTTGGAACAATATTATTTTCTATGTTGTATTTTTCTTGAATTGCCCTTCTTCTATTGGTTTCTTCAATAGTTTTAGCTATGGACTTTGTAATCTTATCGGCATACATTATTACCTTTCCATTAACGTTTCTAGCTGCTCTTCCCACGGTTTGAACTAAAGCTCTTTCAGATCTCAAAAACCCTTCCTTATCAGCATCTAAAATTGCCACCAAAGAAACCTCTGGTAAATCTAATCCTTCTCTTAAAAGATTAACTCCAATAAGAACATCAAACAATCCATTTCTTAAATCAGCTAAAATTTCAACTCTTTTCAATGTCTCAACATCTGAATGAATATACCTACTTCTTTTACCAAGTTTTGCTAAGTATTTATCCAATTCTTCAGCCATTCGCTTAGTAAGGGTAGTAACAAGCACTCTCTCCTGTCTTTTGACTACTAATTCTATTTCAGCTATTAAATCATCAATCTGATTTAATTTAGGCTTAATTGAAATTACTGGATCTAAAAGTCCTGTAGGGCGAATTATTTGCTCAACAATAATACCCCCGGATTTTTCCAACTCATAATCTGATGGAGTAGCACTAACATAAATAGCCTGATTAATCATTGATTCAAATTCGTCAAATTTTAATGGTCTATTATCTAGTGCAGCAGGTAATCTGAATCCAAAATCTACCAAATTAACTTTTCTTGAATGATCCCCACCATACATTGCTCTAATTTGAGGTAAAGTTGCATGTGATTCATCAACGACCATTAAATAATCATCGGAAAAATAATCCAATAAACAAAAGGGGCGCTCTCCAGTCTTTCTTCTATCAAAATATCGTGAATAATTTTCAATTCCAGAGCAATAGCCCAACTCTCTCATCATTTCCAAATCAAACTCTACCCTACTTTTTATTCTTGACGCTTCAAAAGACCTTCCTGTTTCTTTGAAGTAATCAATTTGCTTAAGCAAATCTTCCTGAATCTCAATAATTGAGCGCTGTACAGCATCTTTATTAGTTACAAAAATATTCGCTGGAAAAATTTGAAATTGATCAAATTCTTCAATAACATTAAAGTTTATAGGGTCAACTTTTTGAATACTTTCAATTTCATCACCCCAAAAGTTAATTCTTGCAACATAATCATCATAAGCTAAAAAAACATCTACGGTATCTCCTTTAACTCTAAAGTTCCCTCTTTGAAGCTCTAATTCAGTTCTTGAGTACAAATTATCAACTAACTGATATAATAATTGATTACGAGCAATCACCTGACCTTTTTTAACTACGGTAACTCCTTGAAAAAAATCTGCTGGGTTGCCAATTCCATAGATGCAAGAAACAGAGGACACAACAATAACATCTCTTCTTCCAGACAATAAAGAAGAGGTGGCACTTAATCTTAACTTTTCAATTTCATCATTAATGGCTAAATCTTTTTCAATGTAAGTATCTGTAACTGGAAGATAAGCTTCAGGCTGATAATAATCATAGTAGGAAACAAAGTATTCAACTGCATTATTTGGGAAAAAAGTTTTAAACTCTTGATACAGTTGAGCTGCTAGGGTTTTGTTATGAGAAAGCACCAATGTTGGCCGTTGAACTTTTTCAATAACATTGGCAATAGTAAATGTTTTTCCTGAACCAGTAACTCCTAAAAGAGTTTGATTTGCTTCACCTTTAGAGACACCTTCAGCCAATGAATTAATTGCGTCAGGTTGATCCCCAGTGGGTTTAAAAGAAGAAATAAGTTCAAAATTCATAATCTCTATTATTCAAGCTGATTCCAAATTTCCCACGATTTCAATGCTTGACAAGTAAGCATTCTATGACCATTTAAAACCTGAGCACCTTTTGATTTACAATTTTTCAAAAATAAAGTTTCTTCTGGATTATAAATTAAATCAATTACAAGGTGATTAGCACCTACATGATTAAATGGTATAGGTAAACATTCATTAAGCTTGGGAAACATACCAACTGGTGTGGTATTAACCAATATCCCATGCTGCTCAATCAAATTATCATTCATTTTATCCCAAGAAAACACATTGGGGCCAAGTTGAGATCTAGAAATAAAATTTACAGTAATTCCATATTGATTTAACACATAAGCAACAGCTTTTGAAGCTCCACCAGTTCCAAAAATTAAAGCTTTTTGATGATGGTTTTTTAATAATGAGCGTATAGATTGTCTAAATCCATAAACATCTGTATTAAACCCTTTTAAAAACCAACGACCATTTTTCAATAAAGGAACAATAGTATTTACAGCTCCAATAGATAAGCTTACATCATCTAACTCGTCTAAATAAGGAAGTACAGCTTTTTTATAAGGAATAGTAACATTTAAACCACTTAAAGATATGCGATTAAAAAGTTTAGGAAAAAGTTCTATACTTTCTAGTTCATAATTAACATAATTGGCATTAATATTTTCATTAGCAAACTTATTTTCAAAGAATTTTTTTGAAAAAGAATGAGAAAGTGGATACCCTATTAGACCATAATTTTTCAACTATTTAGTTTTAGATGAAATCGTAGTACCTAAACGTTCAATTCCCCAAACAATAAAAACACCAAAAAAAATACTCAACAATGCATACAACGATTCAATTGAGTTGAAATCTGGAAGATCCCAATTGTAAGAGACAACTTTTTGCTCACCATTTCTACCAACAATAGTTTCAGCAGCAGTTTTCCATGGCCATATTACCAATAATGAACCTACAACAAATCCAGTTAAAAGAGAGATAGTAGCATCGTAAAACTTTTTTAAAACATAAGCAATACCATGAGAAAGCAATAAAAATCCAACAATTGATCCAATTATCACTGGAATTAAAACGTGTAAATGATTAACAGGATCTGATACTGATGTTAACATAATTAACTGGTAATTGCCCATAAGAATTAGAACATATGAACCAGATAAGCCAGGTAAAATCATACTTGCTACAGCAACAATTCCACAAATCAACAGATACCAAGAAGCCGCATTTTCAGAAACGGGTTTTAAAAAAGCAATTGCTACTGCAAAAGAAATACCTATAAAAAGTGAACTATAAGAAGCTAAACTCCAAGTTTTAACCATTCTTCCAACATAGTATATAGAAGCTACTATTAAACCGAAAAAAAAGGCCCATACCAACTGTTCATATTGCTCAAATAAATACTCCAATACTTTGGCTAAGCTTACAATACTTACGGCAATACCACAAAAAACAGCAACTAAAAAAGGTAAATTAATAAAATGAGAAAACTCTTTAAACTTACCTTTTAAAAGCAACTGAAAAGCTGTTAGATTGACAGACTTTATCGAATGAATAAAATCTTCATAAATGCCTGTAACTAGTGCAATAGTTCCACCAGAAACTCCAGGGATAACATTTGCAGCTCCCATACCCATTCCTTTAAGGAATAACAAACTATATTTTCCAATTGAAGAATTCACTAATTTAAAGTTGTTTCCAAGCATTAATTCCTCCAATCAAATTAAAGTAATTATCAGCATATAAATTTTTCATTTTTAGAAAATTCAACATATTTTCAGATCTTTTACCAGATCGACAATGAAAAACTACAGGAACATCTTCTCTTAACTGATCTATTCTTCCCATAAGCTCACCCATCGGAATATGCAAACCTCCAATTTTACCTTCAGTTTCCAATTCATAATCTTCTCTTATGTCAATTATTTGAACATCTTCACCGCTATCCAACATGCTTTTGAGTTTCAAAACATCTATATGATTCATCTTAAAAAATTAAATGATTAGTATTATTTCTTAGGCTTTTCAACAACCGGCTTAGTCTCTTCAACGATCTTGTCTGGTAAAGAGTTAAAAAATGTATCTCCTCTTAGTCCTAAACGAAGAGTTTCTAATGGAATTACTTCATTTTGTGAAATATTTCCCAAATTAACATTAGAACCAAAAAGATTAATAAACCACACTTGTTGTTTTTTTGCTGGGGCTTCCCACAAAATTTGATCTGGCTTAACTTTAGCAATAATTTTATTAATTAATATGGTATGAGGTGTTCCGTTAGGTCGAAAAATTCCTACTGAACCACTTTCTCTTCCTTCAGCAATAACCTTCCAAGATCCTGCCTCTAATTCAGTAGTCATCATTCGAACCCATTTTGCTGGGCTAATTAAAATACCTGCCTCCTTAGAGCCCACTTCACTCATAACAGTACATTGACTAGAAAGTTTATTAATAAACTCACATTTTTTATCATGTGGAATTGCAATTGAGCCATCTGAGACTTCAGCTAAATCTAAATTGTACTCATCAATTAACTTTCTGTACTGAGTAAACCGTTTTCTAACAGCAAAAATCTCGAAAAGAGTTCCTCCAAAATAAGGACGAATACCAGCAGATTGATACAACTTAATTTTTTCTTTTAAATGTGTTGTTACTGCACTTGTACCAAAACCAAATTTAACAATGTCTGTATATTCAGATGAAGTTTCAATAAAATCCTCAACTTGACGGACACTCAAGCCTTTGTCCATCATCATGGTGAGTCCATTATTACGGGGCTTTTTGCTTCTCTTAGGAAGGTGCGTAAGATTGAAATTCATTTTTGCTAGTCTTTATATAATGCAATAATATCAACTATTTCTTGAATTTCTTTAGCTTCAGGATAAATTTCGAAAAGCTTTTTAAACACTTTATTGTCTTTTTTTAGAATTGTATGAAGTTTAATTGTTGCCTCATTAATTTTATTTTCTGCAATTAAAAAAGCAATTAACTTAAAGTTTAATTCCGTCTCATCTTGATTGTTTTGGATTGCTTTTCTTACAGTACTTAATGCTTTCTTAGGTGCATTATTTTCAAACAGAAAGTTAGAATAATCAAGCCAAGCATCAACATTTTTGGGCTCAAGCTCAACTACTTTTTTAAATGCACTTTCAGCCTCAGTTTTTCTAGAAATTTTTTGCAACATTTCTGCATATATATACCAATACTCAGCATTATCGGGATCATATCTAATTGCCTTTTCAATAAACTTAACCCCATCAACTGATTGGTTGGTTAAATCTTTCACTATTCCAATTCCTATCCAAGCATCTGTCTGACAAGAATCTAGTTCAATACTTTTTTCATAAAAAGCAAGTGCCTTATCGTATTCACCAATTTTTTCGTAACATTCTCCAATACTACAATATGCATAGGAATGAGGCTGTTCAATTTTAAATGTTTCGTTAAATAAATCAATTGCTTTTCTATATTCTTTTCGCTGAATATAAACACTTGCCTTACCATAGTAAGAAGCTGAAAAATTTTCATTTATTGCAATAGAAAGATCAAATGCAAATTCAGAGTTATCAAAATCTTGAAGCCTACTATATATGGTTCCAATATTAAACCAAGCCAAATAAGAATAAGGTTTTAAATCTGTTAAATTTTTAAAAAAAGTTAATGCATCAAGATCTTTATTTACCTCATTATAAGCTACACCCAATTCAAGAATGGTAGATTCATTATCCGGATTAATCAACAACAGTTCCTTCATTACATCAATTGCACGTAGGCAATTACCCATATTTTGGTACTCATATGCAAGCTCCATCAACACCCCTTCTCTGTCTTCAAAAGACATTTTAAGCGCTTTGGTAAAGTAATCATTAGCAGTATTATAATACCCTTGACGTGAATTTAAACGACCTAAAGTCAACAACAACTCTCCATTAAAAGGATTAAGTGGCAACAATGAACTTAACAGATCAATTCCATTGAGGTATTTTTTTTCTAAAGAATAAAATTCAGCTAAAATTAACGACAGAGATAAGTTCCTTGGATGTTGTTCTAATCCTTTAAATACAGCTAATCTAGCTTTGTCCTTGAGTTCAACATCTAAGTAATAGTTAATAATATTTTCGTAATCCTCAACATCAAAAAATGAAAATGAATCATTTTCAATCATACGTTCAAACTGAACAACTTTATCTAAGGAAAAACTATCATCACTATCTTCTTCAAACATAGGCTAACTAAGTATCTATGCTTAACAAAATTATCGATATTTAAATGCTATCGACACATCTCTATATCACCTTTTCCACAATTAAATTAACAGTTTCTCTAAATGGTTGATTTTAGGAGCATTAAAAATCTAATTTATTTTTAGGCTATCAGGTCATTATGATTATATTCGAAAAAAATTTCAATTCGCTATCAATGACACTAATTAAATCGATTTCTGGAATAAGAGGGACTATAGGTGGTTTACCTGGCGAAGGCCTAACTCCTATTGACATTGTTAAATTTTCAGCTGCTTTTGGAATGTGGGTAAAAAGTAGATTTCCTAATGAACAAACTTCTATTGTTATTGGTAGAGGTGCTAGAATTTCAGGAGAAATGGTAAGAAATTTATGCATTTCTACTCTTTCAGGACTTGGAATTAACGTAATAGATCTTGGACTCTCTACCACACCTACGGTAGAGATTGCAACAGCAAAAGAAAAAGCTCACGGAGGAATTATTCTAACGGCAAGTCACAACCCAAAACAATGGAATGCACTAAAACTATTAAATGAAAAAGGAGAATTTATTTCTGCAGAAGATGGAGCAAAGTTACTTGAAATTATAAACGCTGATCAATATACCTTTTGTGAAGTTGATAATTTAGGAACTGTCAAAAATGACAATTCTTACTTTGAAAAACACATTAAAGAAGTAATTGATTTAGCTCTTGTAGATAAAAACATCATAAAAAACGCTAATCTAAAAGTAGTAATTGACTGTGTAAATAGTACCGGTGGAATTGTTCTTCCTAAGTTACTTAAAGAACTTGGTGTAAAAGAAGTTGTAGAACTCTTTTGCGAACCTAATGGAGAGTTTCCTCATAACCCTGAACCTCTCCCAGAAAATCTAACTGAAATAAGTAAATCTGTTGTTGACCATAAAGCAGATTTAGGTATTGTTGTAGATCCAGACGTAGATCGTTTAGCTCTTGTCTGTCAAGATGGTTCTATGTTTGGGGAAGAGTATACTCTTGTTGCCGTTGCCGATCACATTCTAAACAGCACCCCTGGAAATACTGTTTCCAACTTATCATCAACAAGAGCTCTTAGAGACGTAACTGAAAAACACAACTGTATTTATCAGGCTTCTGCTGTTGGAGAAGTTAATGTTGTTGAAAAAATGAAAGCTACTAATGCAGTTATTGGTGGCGAAGGAAATGGAGGAGTAATTTACCCTGAGTCTCACTATGGTAGAGATGCCCTTGTAGGAATTGGTTTATTTCTTACTTCACTAGCAACAAAAAAAATGTCAGCGACAG
>PAZE01000035.1 GCA_002716065.1 Crocinitomicaceae bacterium
TACTATGTCAAAAAAATTTGCTTTAGATAAATATAGAAATATTGGAATAATGGCTCACATTGATGCCGGAAAAACAACTACCACTGAGAGAATTCTGTATTACACAGGTAAAAGTCATAAAATAGGCGAGGTGCATGATGGTGCAGCTACTATGGATTGGATGGAGCAGGAACAAGAAAGAGGTATTACTATTACTTCGGCTGCTACGACTCTTAATTGGAACTACAGAAATCAAGACTATCATGTCAATATTATCGATACTCCTGGTCACGTAGATTTTACTGTTGAAGTAAATAGATCATTACGTGTATTGGACGGATTAGTTTTTCTATTTAGTGCTGTTGATGGGGTTGAACCGCAATCTGAAACTAATTGGAGATTAGCCAACAACTATAATGTTCCAAGAATTGGATTTGTAAATAAAATGGATCGTCAAGGTGCAGATTTTTTAAATGTTTGTAAGCAGGTAAAAGAGATGCTTGGTAGCCATGCCTTACCATTACAAATTAACATTGGTGCTGAAGATGACTTTAGAGGAGTTGTAGATCTTATCAATTTTAAAGGTATTGTTTGGAATGAAGAAGATATGGGAATGACATTTAAAGAAATTGAAATTCCTGAAGATATTATTGATGAGGCAAGAGAACTTCGAGGTCAATTATTAGAGGCTGTTGCTGAGTTTGACGACACATTACTTGAAAAGTATTTTGAAGATGAAAATTCTCTTACTGAAAGAGAAATATTGGATGCTTTAAGAGAGGCAACTATTGCTGGAAAAGTAGTTCCAATGATGTGTGGTTCTGCTTTTAAAAACAAAGGTGTTCAGGCAATGTTGGATATGGTAATGGAAATTCTTCCATCTCCATTAGATATTGAAGCTATTACTGGTGTTGATCCTGATACTGGTGAAGAAGCTTCAAGAAAGCCTTCTGTAGATGAGCCATTTAGCTCATTAGCTTTTAAAATTGCTACTGATCCATTTGTTGGTAGACTTTGTTTTACAAGAGCTTATTCTGGGAAATTGAAGTCTGGTTCTTATGTGTTTAATACTAGAACTGGTAAGAAAGAGAGAATTTCAAGAATTTTCCAAATGCATGCCAATAAGCAAAATCAGATTGATTCTTTAGATGCTGGAGATATTGGTGCATTAGTTGGATTTAAAGATATTAAGACTGGTGATACTCTTTGTGATGAGAAGAAACACATTGTGCTTGAGTCAATGGATTTTCCAGATCCAGTAATTGGGTTAGCCATTGAGCCAAAAACTCAATCTGATGTGGATAAATTAGGTATGGCACTTGCTAAATTGGCAGAAGAGGATCCAACCTTCCAGGTTAAAACCGATGAAGATTCTGGTCAGACTATCATTTCAGGTATGGGTGAGCTTCACCTAGATATTATTATCGATAGATTAAGAAGAGAATTTAAGGTAGAGTGCAACCAAGGAGCACCTCAAGTTGCTTACAAAGAGGCAATTAGCTCATCTACTGACCACAGAGAAGTTTATAAGAAACAATCTGGTGGTAGAGGTAAATTTGCTGATATTGTATTCACAATTGAGCCTGGAGATGCTGAAAAACCTGGATTAATTTTCATTAATGAAATTAAAGGAGGTAATATTCCTAAAGAATATATTCCATCTGTTGAGAAAGGATTCAAAGATGCTATGAATAATGGTGTTTTAGCTGGATATCCTATAGATAACATGAAAGTTACTCTTAAGGATGGATCTTTCCACGCTGTAGATTCTGATTCTTTATCTTTTGAATTGTGTGCTAAGTTGGCGTACAGAGAATCTCTTCCTAAATGTAGCCCAGTTATTTTGGAACCTATGATGAAAATCGAAGTGGTAACTCCTGAAGAAAACATGGGTGATGTTGTTGGAGATTTAAATAGAAGAAGAGGTTTAATTGAAGGAATGGATGATAGAGCTGGTTCTAAAGTTGTTAAAGCTAAGGTGCCGCTTTCTGAAATGTTTGGATATGTTACTCAGCTAAGAACAATTACTTCTGGTAGAGCAACTTCTTCAATGGAATTCTCTCATTATTCAGAAGCTCCTAAGAATATTTCTGAAGAGGTAATCGCAAAAGTAAAAGGTACTGTAACTGCATAAATGAATTTAATTTTAGATTAATGAGTCAAAAAATAAGAATAAAATTAAGATCATACGATCACAATTTAGTTGATAAATCAGCTGAAAAGATTGTTAAAACTGTTAAATCTACAGGTGCTGTAGTTAGTGGCCCAATACCATTACCTACACACAAGAGAATATATACAGTTTTACGTTCACCACACGTAAATAAAAAAGCAAGAGAGCAATTTCAGCTTTGTGCATACAAAAGACTAATGGACATCTATAGTTCTTCATCAAAAACTGTTGATGCTTTAATGAAATTAGAATTACCAAGTGGAGTTGATGTAGAAATAAAAGTTTAATAAAATAATATAGAAAATTATGGCTGGTATCATAGGCAAAAAAATAGGGATGACTAGCGTTTACAGTGCCGAGGGTAAAAACTTACCATGCACATTAATAGAAGCTGGACCATGTGTTGTTACTCAGATTAAATCTGAAGAAAAGGACGGTTATTCTTCTGTGCAGTTAGGTTTTGGTGAAAAGAAAGATAAGCATACTTCAAATGCACTAAAAGGTCACTTTTCAAAAGCTGGTACTTCCCCAAAGAAAAAATTAGTAGAATTTAAAAGCTTCTCTGAAGCCAATTTAGGAGACGTTATAACTGTAGACATTTTCAATGAAGGAGAATTTGTTGATGTTGCAGGTACATCTAAAGGTAAAGGATTCCAAGGTGTTGTTAAAAGACATGGTTTTGGAGGTGTTGGTCAAGCTACTCACGGTCAACACAACAGAATGAGAGCTCCTGGTTCTATAGGTGCTGCTTCTTATCCTGCAAGAGTTTTTAAAGGAATGAAAATGGCTGGTCGAACTGGAGGTGATCGAGTAAAAATGATTAACCTGCAGATTGTTAAGGTTATGCCAGAAAAAAATGTTTTGGTTGTTAAGGGTTCTGTTCCTGGAGCCAAAGGTTCATATTTAATCATTGAGAAATAATGGAACTAAAAGTTTTAAATAAAGAAGGTAAAGAGACTTCAAAGAAAGTGAAGCTCAATAAAGGTGTTTTTGGTATTGAACCAAATGATCACGCTATTTATTTGGATGTTAAGCAATACCTAGCAAACAAAAGGCAAGGTACGCATCAGTCTAAGGAAAGAGGAGAAATAGTTGGTAGTACAAGAAAAATCAAAAAACAAAAGGGTACTGGATCTGCAAGAGCAGGAAGTATTAAAAACCCATTGTTTAGAGGTGGAGGAAGAGTTTTTGGTCCTAAACCAAGATATTACGGATTTAAGCTAAATAGAAAGCTTAAAGTATTGGCAAGAAAGTCAGCTCTTTCTTACAAGGCAAAAGAAAAAAGCATTTTAATTCTTGAAGACTTAACAATTGACTCTCCTAAAACAAAAACATTTTCTAATGTTTTAAGCAATTTAAATATTGCTGATGGAAAATCGTTGTTTGTTTTGGCTCAGAACAACAGTAACGTTTATTTGTCTTCAAGAAACATTGCTTCAAGTAAAGTAATTACTGTAGACAAACTAAATACTTACGACATATTAGATGCTAAGAATTTAGTGATTTCTGAAAGTGCTGTTGATATGATTGATAAACAATTTAAGGCATAAGACATGAAGAATATTATTATAAAACCAATCTTAACAGAAAAAATGGCCGATTTAGGTGAAAAACTTAATCGTTATGCTTTTGAAGTTGATAAGAAGGCCAACAAGATTGAAATTAAAAATGCTGTTGAAAAATTTTATGGTGTTACTGTTGATGCAGTTAATACTATGAATTTGGGTGGCGGTAAGAAAAAAATGAAAAATACAAATCGTGGTGTTGTATACCAAAGAACTAAGGCAGTTAAGAAAGCAATTATTACTGTTGCTGCTGGTGATGTTATTGATTTGTACGAAAATATTTAAGGAATTTGAAACTTTAGAAAATGGGACTAAGGAAATTTAAACCAAACACACCAGGACAACGACATAAAATCATTAGTGATTTTTCTAATGTGACTACTAGTTCACCTGAGAAAAGCTTAGTTAAGGGTAAGTCGAAATCTGGAGGAAGAAATAACTCTGGTAAAATGACTATGCGTTACGTTGGTGGTGGTCATAAGAAGAAATATAGAATCATTGATTTCAAAAGGGATAAACATGATATTCCAGCTGTAGTAAAATCTATTGAGTACGATCCAAACAGATCCGCAAGAATTGCATTATTGGTATATGCTGATGGTGAAAAGAGATACATAATTGCACCTGAAGGACTGTCTGTTGGGCAATCTGTACTTTCTGGAGACAAAGCAAATCCAGAAGTTGGTAATACAATGAGTTTAAAAAATATTCCATTAGGAACAATTATTCACAACATTGAATTATATCCTGGAAAGGGAGCAAGTATTGCAAGAAGTGCAGGATCTTGGGCTCAATTAAATGCAAGAGATGGTAAATATGCAATTATTAAGCTTCCATCTGGTGAGGTTAGAATGATTCTGACCACTTGTATGGCCACAATTGGTTCAGTTTCTAATTCTGAACACAACTTATCTGTTTCAGGTAAAGCTGGTAGATCAAGATGGTTAGGAAGAAGGCCTAGAGTAAGAGGTGTAGTGATGAATCCTGTAGATCACCCAATGGGAGGTGGTGAAGGAAGAGCCTCTGGAGGGCACCCAAGGTCAAGAAAAGGATTACCTGCAAAAGGATACAAGACTAGAAGCAAGACTAAAGCTTCAAATAGATTTATTATAGACAGAAGAAATAAATAAGAGATGGCTAGATCGTTAAAAAAACCACCATTTGTTCATTATAAGTTAATGAAAAGAGTTGAAGAAGCACAAGAATCAAGTAAAAAATCTGTGATTAAAACTTGGTCAAGATCATCAACTATAACACCTGAGTTTGTCAATTTAACAATTGCAGTTTACAATGGGATGAAGTTTATTCCTGTTTTTGTAACTGAAAATATGGTTGGACATAAACTAGGTGAATTTGCTCCTACTAGAAATTTTAGAGGTCATGGCGGTAAAAAAGATAAGGGTAAAAAATAGTCAAAGCTAAAAAGCAAGTAAAATGGGCGCAAGAAAAAGAAATAAAGCTGAAAGTAATAAAGAGACAAGAAAGACCTTGGCAATAGCTAAGTTGAATAACTGTCCTACTTCGCCAAGAAAGATGAGATTAGTTGCTGATCTTGTTAGAGGTGAGAATATTTATAAGGCGTTAAATATTTTAAAGTTTAACCCGAAACACTCTTCTAAAAATTTGGAAAAATTGTTGTTGTCTGCAATTAACAATTGGGAACAAAAAAATGAAGGAGAGGATCCAACTGAAGCAAATTTAGTTGTTAAAGAAATTTATGTTGACAGTGCTAGAATGTTAAAACGTATTCAAGCTGCTCCTCAAGGTAGAGCACATCGAATCAGAAAACGTTCTAATCATGTTACAATAGTTATTGATAAAGGTTAAAAAAGTTAAACAAAACAAGCAATGGGACAAAAAGCAAACCCTATAGGAAATAGACTAGGATTTATCAAGGGATGGGATTCAAATTGGTTTGGTGGAAATGATTATTCTGCTAAACTAGTTGAAGATGATAAAATTCGTAAGTATTTAAAAGCACGTTTGCATAAAGCAAGTGTTTCAAGAATTATTATTGAAAGAACCCTCAAATTGGTAACCATTACTGTTAATACTGCTCGACCTGGTGTTATTATTGGTAAAGGAGGATCAGAAGTTGATAAGCTTAAAGAAGAATTGAAAAAAATTACTTCTAAAGAAGTTCAGATTAACATCTTTGAAATTAAAAGACCTGAATTAGATGCTCAGCTTGTTGGAGATAGTATTGCTAGACAAATTGAAGCAAGAATTTCTTTCAGAAGAGCCATTAAAATGGCAATTGCTTCTTCTATGAGAATGGGCGCTGAAGGAATTAAGGTGAAAATATCTGGTAGGCTAAATGGTGCTGAAATGGCAAGAAGTGAATCTTATAAAGATGGTAGAATTCCATTGCATACTTTCAGAGCTGATATTGATTATGCTTTAGCAGAAGCTCAAACTACTTATGGTAAAATTGGAATCAAGGTTTGGATTTGCAAAGGTGAAGTTTATGGTAAAAGAGATTTGTCACCAAATTTGGGAATGACAAATAAGAAGTCAAGAAATAAGAAATAAGTAATAGATTTTTAATACTTAGAAAAAATGTTACAACCGAAAAAGACAAAATATAGAAAAACGCAAAAGGGAAAGCTTAAGGGGAATGCTCAAAGAGGTGCTCAAATAGCTTTTGGTTCATTTGCTATAAAGTCAGTTGATGAAGGATTTATTAACGCTAGGCAAATTGAGGCTGCACGTATTGCTGTTACAAGATATATGAAAAGGGAAGGTAAAGTTTGGATTAGAATATTTCCAGATAAACCAATGACTTCTAAACCAGCTGAAGTAAGGATGGGGAAAGGAAAAGGAGCTGTAGATCATTGGGTAGCTGCTATTCGTCCGGGTAGAGTTCTTTTTGAAGCTGATGGTGTGCCATTTGAAGTTGCTAAGGAAGCCATGAGATTAGCTGCTCAGAAACTACCATTGAAAACAAGATTTGTTGTAAGAAATGATTACGCTTAAATTTTTTAACAGATGAAAAAGACTGAGTTTAAAATAAAATTAAAAGGATTAACTAATGTTGAGTTAGAAGAGTTATTGTTGGATAACAGTAATAATTTATCAAAGCTTAAAATGAATCATAAGACTGCAGAATTAGAAAATCCTATTGAATTAAGAGATATTCGAAGAAATATTGCCCGTATTAATACTGAGTTAAGAGCTCGTGAAATACAGCAAGTGAACAAGTAATAGATATGAGAAACTTAAGAAAAGAAAGAGTAGGTATTGTAACTAGCAGCAAAATGGATAAGTCTATTGTTGTTATGGTAGAAAGACGTGTAAAGCATGCTAAGTATGGTAAATTCATGAACAAAAGTTCAAAGTTTGTTGCTCACGATGAAAAGAACGAGTGCAACGAAGGAGATACTGTTAAGATAATGGAAACAAGACCTTTAAGTAAGTTAAAGAATTGGAGATTAATTGAAATTCTCGAAAGAGCTAAATAAATTATAATGGTACAGCAGGAAAGTAGATTATTAGTCGCAGACAACAGTGGAGCAAAAGAAGTTTTGGTCATACGTGTATTGGGTGGAACCAAAAGAAGATATGCATCAATTGGAGATAAAGTAGTTGTTTCAGTTAAGCAAGCAACTCCATCTGGTAATGTTAAAAAAGGCCAGGTTTCTAAAGCTGTTGTTGTTAGAACTAAAAAAGAAGTTAGAAGAGCAGATGGCTCATACATTAGGTTTGATAACAATGCAGTAGTGCTAATTAATGATGCCGGTGAAATGAGGGGAACAAGGATTTTTGGTCCTGTTGCTCGTGAATTAAGAGAGAAGCAGTTTATGAAAATAGTTTCATTAGCACCTGAAGTACTTTAAAATTAATGATTATGCAGAAAAAATTTAAAATCAAAAAAGGAGATACTGTTAAGGTAATTGCTGGTGCAGCTATTGGCCAAGAAGGTACTATTCTTGAACTTGATTCAAAAAAGCAAAGAGTTTACATTGAAGGACTTTCAATTGTAAATAAAAAACATGTTAAGCCTCAAACGGATAAAGCAAATCCTGATGGTGGAATTGTTGATAAAGACAGAAGTATTCATATTTCTAATGTAATGTTAGTTCACAATGGTGAAACGACCAAGGTAGGTAGAAGAATGGGTGAAGGCGGTAAACTAGTTCGATTTGCTAAAAAAACTGGGGAGGAAATATAAAATGAGTTATACACCTAGATTAAAAGAAAAATACAGTAACGAAATTGTTCCTGTTTTAAAAGAGAAGTTCAATTACAAGAGCGTGATGGAAGTTCCTAAGGTTGAGAAGATTGTTATTAGCCAAGGAATTGGTGAAGCAGTTTCTGATCGTAAATTAATTGATGCTGCTGTTGAAGATTTAACATCTATTGCAGGTCAGCAAGCATTAATGATTAAGTCTAAAAAGGATGTTTCTAATTTTAAATTAAGAAAAGGAATGCCTATTGGAACTAAGGTTACACTTAGAAGAGAGAAAATGTATGAGTTTTTAGATCGTCTAATTTCTGTAGCTCTTCCTAGAACTAGAGATTTTAGAGGGGTTAAATCTAAAGGAGATGGCAATGGAAATTTTACTATTGGTATTACTGAAAGCATTATTTTCCCTGAATTGGATATTGATAAAGTAAAAAAGATTTTAGGAATGGACATTACCATTGTTACTAGTGCCAAAACTACTGAGGAAGGTAAAGCGCTATTAAATGAGTTTGGGTTCCCATTTGCAAAAAAATAAGTTATGGCTAAAGAATCAATGAAAGCAAAAGAGCGCAAAAGAGAAAGACTTGCAGCTCAATATGCAGAAAAAAGAGAAGTACTTCGCAAAGCTCAAAGTGAGGGTGATTGGGAAGCAATGTTTAAACTTCAAAAGCTTCCAAAGAATTCTATGGGTGTTAGAAAGCACAACAGATGTAAATTAACTGGAAGACCAAGAGGATACATGAGACAGTTTGGAATCTCAAGGGTTACCTTTAGAGAGATGGCTGTTTCAGGTAAAATTCCTGGTATAACAAAAGCAAGTTGGTAATAATATTTCAAACAACAAGAAAATGGTAGTAACAGATCCAATAGCTGATTATTTGACAAGATTGAGAAACGCAATTAGTGCTAAGCACAAGGTTGTTGTTATACCAGCGTCAAATGTCAAAAAAGAAATGACTAAAATCCTTATGGATAAGGGATATATCTTAAACTATAAGTTTGAAGATGATAATAAGCAAGGAAAAATTAAAATTGCTTTAAAATACAATCCTACAACTAAAGAGTCTGCAATACAGAATTTAAAAAGAGTAAGTAGACCTGGGTTGAGACAATATTCTAGTGTGTCAGATATGCCTAGAGTTTTAAATGGCTTAGGAATTGCAATTGTCTCTACTTCTAAAGGATTAATTACAGATAAAGAAGCAAGGAAAGAAAACATTGGAGGAGAGGTCCTTTGTTATGTACACTAATAAATTAAAAGAGTAAAGAAATGTCACGAATAGGAAACGCTCCAATAACAGTACCAGAAGGGGTTGAAATAAATGTTTCGACTGAAAATTTGGTTGTTGTTAAAGGTAAGTTAGGAGAATTAGAACAAGCTGTTCATCCTGAAATTAAAGTTTCAGTAAATGAAGGAGTAATTTCAGTATCTAGACCCAATGATGATAAAGATATGCGGTCACTTCATGGACTTTACAGAGCTTTAATCAATAACATGGTTGAAGGAGTAACCAATGGTTATGTAATTGAACAAGAGTTAATTGGTGTTGGATATAGAGCAAAAACTCAAGGTCAGCGTTTAGAGCTTTCTTTAGGTTTTTCTCACCCAATAATTATGGAACTCCCTAATGAGGTTAAAGTAACTGCTGTTTCTGAAAAAGGGAAAAATCCATTGGTGAAATTAGAGTCATGTGATAAACAGCTTATTGGTCAGGTTGCTGGAAAAATTAGATCTTTCAGAAAACCTGAGCCATACAAAGGAAAAGGAATTCTTTTCAAAGGTGAAATCATTAGACGTAAAGCAGGTAAGTCTGCAGCTAAATAAAATAGTTAAAACGATAAGTTATGGCTTTAACAAAAAGTAAAAGAAGAGAAAGAATTAAAAGACGAGTTCGGAAAAACATTTCCGGTACAGCAAATCGTCCTAGACTAACAGTTTTTAGAAGTAACAAGCAAATTTATGCTCAAGTTATTGATGACGAAAATGGTGTTACTGTAGCTTCTGCTGCTTCACTTAAAAGTGATGAGGCTCAGAAAGTGAATAAAACTGATCAAGCAAAGTTAGTTGGGAAAATGATTGCTGAATCAGCAACTAAAGCTGGTGTAGCAAATGTCGTTTTTGATAGAAATGGATATTTATACCACGGTCGTATTAAAGCTTTAGCTGAATCAGCTAGAGAAGGAGGCTTGAAATTTTAAATTATTATGGCAGAATTGAAAACAAAAAACGTAAGAGCAACTGATATTGAATTAAAAGATAAGTTGGTTGCTATCAATAGGGTTACTAAAGTAACTAAAGGTGGTAGACACTTTAGCTTTTCAGCAATTGTTGTAGTTGGTGATGAAAATGGTGTTGTTGGTCATGGTTTAGGTAAAGCTAAAGAGGTTACCGAAGCTATTGCCAAAGCTATTGATGATGCTAAGAAGAATTTAATACAAGTTCCAATTATTAACGATACGCTACCACATTCTGTTAGATCAAAATTTGGAGGAGGTAATGTATTTATTAAGCCGGCATCTGCTGGTACAGGGATTATTGCTGGTGGTGCTATGCGTGCTGTTTTAGAAAGTGCAGGTATTAAAAATGTATTGGCGAAATCACAAGGTTCTTCTAACCCACATAATGTGGTTAAAGCTACTGTACAAGCACTTTCTGAGTTAAGAGATGCAAATATGGTTGCTAGAAGTAGAGGTGTATCACTTGATAAAGTTTTTAACGGTTAATTTATATAAGATGTCAAAAATTAAAGTAACACAAATTAAAAGTGCGATTAACCGTCCTAAAAGACAGAAGTTAACTCTTCAGGCTCTTGGATTAGGTAAATTAAACAGGACTGTTGAGCATGAAGCTACTCCTCAGATTTTAGGAATGGTGAAGAAAATAGAACATTTAGTTAAAATTGAAGATTAATCTTCATAAGAAATTAGAAAGATGAAACTACATACATTAAAACCTGCAGAAGGATCAACTAAAAATAAAAAGAGAATTGCAAGAGGGCAAGGATCTGGTAAAGGTGGTACTTCAACTAGAGGTCATAAAGGAGCTAAATCTAGATCTGGATACAGTAGAAAGATAGGTTTTGAAGGTGGGCAGATGCCACTTCAAAGACGTGTTCCTAAATTTGGGTTTAAAAATATTAATAGAGTTGAGTACAAGGGTATTAACCTAGATTCAGTTCAAGCATTAGCTGATAAATTAAAAATAGATGCTATTGATGTAGATACACTAATAAACAATGGTTTAGCGAATAAAAAAGATTTAGTTAAAATCTTAGGTAGAGGTGAACTTAAGTCTAAGCTTAAAATATCTGCACATGGTTTTTCTAAAACAGCAATTGCAGCTGTTGAAGCTAAAGGTGGAGAAATAGAGGTTATTAAATAATTATTTTGATTGAATAATAATTGATGAAAGGATTAATTAAAACAATAAAGCAGATTTGGGCTGTAGAAGAGCTTAGAAACAGAATAGGATATACACTTTTACTTATCCTTGTTTATAGAATAGGTTCTTTTATTGTTCTTCCTGGTGTTAATACAGATGCGTTGGATTCATCTGCATCTCAAGGTGGAATTTTAAGTTTAATTAATATGTTTGCTGGTGGAGCATTTTCTAGAGCTTCTATTATGGCTCTTGGTATAATGCCATATATATCAGCATCAATTGTTATGCAGCTGTTAGGTATGGCTGTTCCTACTATTCAAAAACTTCAAAGAGAAGGTGAGAGTGGAAGAAAGAAGATGAATCAGTATACTAGATACTTAACGATTATTATTTGTCTTTTTCAAGCACCAAGTTACATGTATGCATATGTAATTGGTACTGGAGGTGCTAATGTTGTACCAGATCAAAGTATTTTATGGTGGATACAAACTGTATCTGTTTTAACTGCAGGAACTATGTTTGTCACCTGGTTAGGTGAAAGAATTACTGATAGAGGTATTGGTAATGGAATTTCATTAATTATTACCATTGGTATTATTGCTGGTCTTCCTGGTTCTTTCCTTCAAGAGTTAGGGGCTAAAGTCACTGATGGAGGAATGGTGATGTTACTTGTTGAGATGGTAGTATTGTTATTGGTTATTTTGGTTACAATTTTACTTGTTCAAGGAACTAGAAGAATTCCTGTTCAAACAGCTAAACGTGTAATAGGTAGAGGGAATAGACAAGCCATTGCTGGTGGTCAAAGAAGTTATATTCCACTAAAAATAAATCAGGCTGGTGTAATGCCTATTATTTTCGCCCAAGCTTTGATGTTTTTACCTTCAATGATGTTTCAGGGTTCATCTTTCGGAGCTACGTTCTCAAATATTCAAGGTTTTTGGTATAATGCTGTATTCTTTTTGATGATTGTTTTATTTACGTATTTCTACACGGCTATTATGATGAATCCAAATCAAATGGCGGATGAATTAAAGAGAAATGGATCGTTTATTCCTGGTGTTAAACCTGGTAGAAAAACATCTGAGTTTATCGATTCTTTAATCTCTCGACTGGTTTTACCAGGCTCAATATTTTTAGGAATTATTGCTATCCTACCTGCTTTTGCGATGAATGCTGGTGTACAGCAAGGATTTGCTTACTTTTTTGGAGGAACTTCTCTACTAATTATGGTAGGTGTTGTTCTAGATACATTACAACAGATTGAAAGTCATTTGTTAAATCGTCATTACGATGGATTAATGAAAGGCGCAAGAATTAAAGGGAGATCGTCTGGTGCGTCAGCAGTGACCATGAGTCAATCTCTATAATGTGTTCTCTAGTTAAATGATTTTTTATAAGACTAGAGAAGAAATTGAACTAATTAGAATAAGTTCTTTACTTGTTGGTAAAACGTTAGCAGAAGTTGCTAAGATAATTGAGCCCGGTGTAACCACTTTGCAATTGGATAAAATTGCTGAAGAGTTTATTAGGGACAATGGAGCTTCTCCATCTTTTAAAGGATATGGAGGATTTCCAAATTCTTTATGTACTTCTGTAAATGAAGCAGTTGTTCATGGAATTCCTAATAACGTTCCATTACAAGAAGGAGATATTGTTTCTGTTGATTGTGGTGTATACAAAAATGAATTTCATGGTGATTCGGCCTATACTTTTGAAGTGGGTGAGGTTAAACCAGAAATTAAAAAATTGCTACAGGTAACTAAAGAGTGTTTAGAAAAAGCACTTGATGTTTCTGTTTCTGGAAATAGAATTGGCGATATAGGATATGCTGTACAACAACATGCTGAAAACAATAGCTACGGTGTAGTTAGGGATTTAGTTGGTCATGGTTTAGGTAGGAGCCTTCATGAAAAACCAGAAGTTCCTAATTATGGAAAAAGAGGGAGAGGCTATAAAATGAAAGAAGGATTGGTTCTTGCAATTGAACCAATGATTAATATGGGGGTGAAGGATGTAGTTCAACTTAAAGATGGTTGGACTATTGTTACAAAAGATGGTAAACCTTCTGCTCATTTTGAACACGATGTAGCAATTATGAAAGGTGAGGTTGAAGTTTTATCAACATTTGAATTTATTGAAGAAGTGTTAAATAATAAAAATTAAAAAATAGAATGGCTAAACAAACATCTATAGAGCAAGATGGTACAATAATCGAAGCATTGTCAAATGCAATGTTTCGTGTAGAATTAGAAAATGGTCATGTGATTACTGCTCATATTTCAGGTAAAATGCGTATGCATTATATCAGAATATTACCAGGTGATAAAGTAAAATTAGAAATGTCACCTTATGATTTAACAAAAGGAAGAATAACATTTAGGTACAAATAATTAAAAAGATGAAAGTAAGAGCTTCTATAAAGAAAAGGTCTGCAGATTGTAAAATAGTACGCAGAAAAGGAAGGTTATACGTTATTAACAAAAAGAACCCTAAGTTCAAACAAAGACAAGGTTAAGGATTATGGCTAGAATTGCAGGGGTAGATATCCCAAAACAAAAGAGAGGTGTAATCGCTTTGACTTACATCTTTGGAATCGGAAAAAGCAGAGCTCAGAAAATATTAGCTCAAGCAGATGTGGATGAGAATTTAAAAGTAAACGAATGGGATGATGATCAAATTGGTCGTATTCGTGAAGCGGTAGGTTCTTACAAGATAGAAGGTGAACTTAGAAGTGAAGTTTCTATGAGTATCAAGCGTCTTATGGATATTGGTTGCTACAGAGGAATCAGACACCGTTCTGGTTTGCCACTTAGAGGTCAACGTACAAAGAACAACTCTAGAACTAGAAAAGGTAAGCGTAAAACGGTTGCTAACAAGAAAAAAGCAACTAAATAATTAAAAGACATTAGTCATTAGTCATTAGACGTTAGATGAATCTGCTAGAAATAGAAATGTTTAGGATTCTAACAACTAAAAACTAACAACTAAACACTAAAAAATATGGCA
>PAZE01000036.1 GCA_002716065.1 Crocinitomicaceae bacterium
AGATAAAGTGATTTTTCCTGGTGTTGGACAAGCCAGTACGGCTATGAATTACCTTAAGGCTTATAAGATAGACAAGGTAATTTGTGAGCTTACTCAACCATTTCTTGGCATCTGTCTTGGACTGCAGCTAATGTGTGAATATTCTGAGGAATCCAACACCAAATGTCTTGGAATATTTAAGACAAAAGTGAAAAAATTTAATACCTCACAGAGGGTTCCTCACATGGGCTGGAATACATTTGAGTTTAAAGATCAAGCCATCTTTTCTAAACTAAACAACCAAAACGATGTCTATTTTGTACATAGCTACTTTGCAGAAGTATGTAAACAAACCACAGCCATTTGCAATTATGGAACTTCATTTAGTGCTGCTTTACAAATAGACAACTTTTATGCAACTCAGTTTCACCCAGAAAAATCAGGAGAAATTGGAGATCAAATCCTTAAAAACTTCTTAGCACTATGAGAATAATACCTGCAATAGATGTAATAGATGGAAAATGTGTAAGACTCACCCAAGGAGATTATACAACCAAAAAAATCTACAATGAAGACCCTTGTGAAATGGCAAAAAGATTTCAAGATTATGGGATCAACTATTTACACTTGGTAGACCTAGAAGGAGCCATAAATAAGCACATTGTAAACTATAAAACCTTAGAGAAAATATGTGCTAAAACGACTCTAAAGGTAGATTTTGGAGGAGGAATAAAAACGAATCAAGATGTTAGAATTGCATTTGAGTGTGGAGCCAATCAAATTACTGGTGGAAGCACTGCTGTTAACAATCCAGAAATGTTTAACAGTTGGCTAACAAAATACGGAATTAGTAAAATAATTTTAGGTGCAGATTGCAATGCTAGGCAAATAGCCACATCAGGCTGGACAAAATCGTCAAATTTAGATGTTGTAAAATTCATAAAAGACTATCAAAATAAAGGAGTTAACTATGTTATTTGCACTGACATTGCAAAAGACGGAATGCTTAAAGGAACATCCAATAAGCTTTACAAAGAAATTATTGAACAAACCAACACCTCTCTTATTGCTAGCGGAGGTGTATCTTCTGTTAGTGATCTTATAAAATTAGAAGAGATTGGATGTGAAGGGGCAATAATTGGCAAAGCCATTTACGAGGGAAAAATAAAACTTAAAGAACTTATCAAGCTATGCTAAAAAAGAGAATAATACCCTGCTTAGATATAAAAAATGGCAGAACAGTAAAAGGAATCAATTTTACCAATCTGATTGATGCTGGAGATCCCGTTGCCCTGGCCAAGCAGTATGTAGTTCAGGGGGCAGACGAGCTGGTTTTCTTAGACATAACAGCAACTATCGAGAGTAGAAAAACACTCTACAGCCTTGTTCATAAAATCTCCAAAAACATCAACATCCCATTTACTGTTGGTGGAGGCATAACTTCAATTAAAGATGTAAGAAGTTGTATTTCAGCTGGCGCAGACAAGGTTAGCATCAATTCTGCTGCCATTAACAACCCAAAACTTATTAGTGAAATAGCAAATGAGTTTGGAAGTCAGTGTGTAGTGGTAGCTATTGACACAAAACACCATGACAATTGCTGGAAAGTATTCATTAATGGAGGAAGAACACCAACCCATTTAACCACAATTAAATGGGCTAAGAAAGTAGAACAATTAGGTGCTGGAGAGATTTTACTTACATCAATGAATAACGATGGTACTAAAAATGGATATGCCTTAGACATTACCCAACAAGTAGCAGAAAAAGTCAATATTCCAATAATAGCATCTGGTGGTGCCGGAAAAAAAGAACACTTTAAAGATGTCTTCCAAAAAACACCAGCAACAGGAGCTCTTGCAGCAAGCATTTTCCATTTTGGAGAGCTTAAGATTAAAAATTTAAAAACTTATTTAAACACTAAAAAAATAGCCGTACGATGAAACTAGATTATTCAAAAAACAATGGACTAATTCCAGTAATAATTCAAAACAACAACACGCTTAAGGTATTAATGCTTGGATACATGAACCAAGAAGCATTGGAAAAAACCCAAAAAGAAAAAAAAGTAACTTTCTTTAGCAGAAGCAAACAAAGACTGTGGACCAAAGGAGAAGAGTCTGAAAATATTTTAAGTGTCATTAACATTCAAAAAGATTGTGATAATGACACGCTTCTTATTAAAGTAATTCCAACTGGACCTACTTGTCACAAAGGAAATGAATCATGTTTTGTAGATAAGTCTGAAAAAGGGTTTATATATAATCTTGAAGCTATTGTAAACAACAGGATTGAAAACAACTTTAAGGAATCTTATACCAACAGTTTATTTCAGAAAGGAATCAATAAAATAGCTCAGAAAGTTGGTGAAGAAGCTATTGAGCTAGTAATTGAATCAAAGGATAGCAACCTAGAATTATTCAAAAATGAGGCAGCAGATTTGTTGTATCACTATTTAATTTTACTAAGAGCAAAGAAAATTAGTTTTGAAGAAATAGAAAAAGTACTAAAATGCAGACAAAACTAATTAGATAGAAAAGAGTACTAAAAAACAAGTGAAAATATGTACAAAATTCAATGGCAGATGGTATCTTTAAAAAATGAAAAAAGCGCTCGTTATAGGTGCAACTGGTGCCACAGGTTTAGCTCTAACTAATCAACTACTTAAAGACAATCAGTTTAGTGAAGTACATATTTTTGTTCGAAAATCTCCAGAACTATCTCACCCAAAATTAACAATTCACATAGTTGATTTTAATGGTATTGATTCTTGGAAAAATAAGCTTATTGGTGATGTCCTTTTCTCAGCCATGGGTACTACACTAAAAGTAGCTGGAAGCAAAGAAATTCAATACAAAATTGATGTCACCTATCAATATAAGGTAGCAAAGGCAGCTGCCGAAAATAAAGTTTCTATGCTAATTCTTGTTTCCTCTATTGGAGCAAATCATAAATCACTTGTTTTTTATCCTAAAATCAAAGGCATATTGGAAGAAATGGTTAAGAAACTCAACTTCAAATCCATTTACATTTTGCGACCACCTGTATTAGATAGAGGAAAGGATAAAATGCGAGCAACTGAGAAAAAATCAATTGCCATTATAAATAAGCTCAATAAATTTGGGATTTTACAGTCTCAAAAACCAATGACTACTAACTTTTTAGCAAGTAAGATGATTTTCTTGGCAAATAAAGAAAGTTCAAATCTACTTACCACCCTTGAAGCTAAAGAGCTATTTCAGCTTTGCTAAAAGTCTAACTATTCCAAGATTACTCTCTTTTCAATAGAACCATCATTATAAATATAGAAAAGAAGCTTGTTTTTAACTGCCTTGGTCTGACGTCCTAATACATCAACAATCTTAACTATAGTTTTAGGTATAGAATGATTTTGCAGAATAGATGTTGAATTAGAAATAGAAAGATTCAAAAAAGCAGTACTATCGCAACCTACAGAATTGGTTAACAAAATAGAATAATCTCCTGAGCTAGTTAATGTATTTCCATTCCAGAAATAACTTCCAGAAGCCACTATTGTATCGTAAGAAAAGGTAGCATATAAGCAACTTGCATCTGGCGTGTTAGCAGTAGAATCAAAGTTACAAGCTGAAGTATCCATACAGCCAGAAAATGTAAAAAACCAATCAAATTTATGTGCTCTATATAGATTCTGACCATTATTAAATCTCATTTCAAAAACAATTTGGCCATTAGAATCCACTTCACAAACTACTGACCCCATATTAGAGAGCTGCAGGTTACCAAAATCAATTAACGTATTTCCAGAAGGCAAACGTTGGACACTACTTATTGTCGGAGAATACAATGAATCTGGATGTACAAACTCCCATGTTTTTTCAGCAGTCATATTTACAGTATCCAATAAATATTCTATTGCTCTGGAAAATTTACTAGTTCCAGTATACTGATTGCTATAGTTACCATTATCAAAAAGCAAATACCGATTCCCCCCTAATGATCTTAAACAATGCTGTCTAGAAAAGGGATAATCGTTTCCAAGTAATGCAAATTGATTTTTAGCACCTCCCCATCTCCATATGATTTCTCCATTGGTCCGATGGATTTTAGTAATCTCATCTAAATTTCTTGAAGATATTAAAAGATGACCATCAACGTCAATATCAATAGAATTGCAGTGAATAAAAGGAATTGAGGCATTTGTTAAATCCAAGGTAACATTATCGGTTACATTAAAGTGATCCCAGCTACTCCATTGAAAAAGTAAATTATGATTGGAATCCAACTCTTGGATAATCAAGCCCTCAACAACCGCATTGGGATCACCACCAGAAACAACAGTGTCCATAGCATAGGGTTGCTCATCATAAGCAAACAAAATATAGTTTCCATTTTCCAAAGCAATAAAATCATGATTATCTGCTACATAACCATTCAAACAATAAACTGAATCCACAACATTTTTCAGTGAATCCATAACATACCAAGCTTTGGATGATCTATCAAAATAGGTAAGCTTATTGTTCTTATTGACTTTAAAATCCCAGCCTTTAAGCCCCCAATCCGCCCAGAAAAGTTCGGTTCCTGAAGAATCAAGTATACTTACTGGTTTAACTGGAGAGCCACCGGTTTGAAAAAACAAATTTCCTTTAGATGGATTAGTATTTATGGAAACCAAATAGTTAGGCTGTGAAAAACAACAACAGCTAACCAAAAATATAGTGGCAAAAAACAAAAGCCTAGTCATACTATAAAAATAGAAAATTAATCTTCGAACAAAAAGCTTACTAAAGTTCCTTTATTCAAGAAATGAATTATAGTAATTAGACCAATCTATTTACTATGTTATTAATTCGAATTGTAATTCTACTTAGCTTAAACTACCCTACATCATTTTTTGAGAGCAACATAAAAAAAGAACCTTTAGAAAAAAAAATAATACAACCAATTAATTTTAAAGAACCAACCAATGTATCGTCAATAGATATTTCCTGTAAAGCAATAAAAGCAAAACAATTTTGTATTGAAAATGAATTAAATCAACAAATTTGTCTATTGATAGATTTCAGCATTCACTCTGGAAAAAATAGATTATTTATCTATGATTTTAATCTTGACAGCATTATTGGAAAAGCATTGTGTACTCATGGATTCTGCGACAATTTAGCCTTGAAAGACACCACAATAAAGTTTAGCAATGTTCCAGAAAGCTATTGTTCTTCTTTAGGAAAGTACAAAATTGGCAAAAGAGGATACAGTAGCTTTGGAATTCACATTAACTACAGGCTTCATGGTCTAGAAAAAACCAATAGTAATGCATTTAAAAGAAACATTGTTCTACACTCTTGGGATGGATTGGATGACAATGAAATATATCCACTTGAAGCACCCAATAGTCTTGGTTGTCCATCAGTATCGAATAATAAAATGAGAATTCTTGATACGCTGTTAAAAAAATCGAAAAAGCCTATGCTAATGTGGATTTACAACAAATAACTTATTAACTTAATGGCTCAATTAAAAGACCAACTACCTTCAATTAGAGCGAATGAAAATTACAGCATTATCTTTATTTATTTTATTTACCACCCATCTATTTTCTCAGCAGATATACACATCTGACAATAAATACCTAGGAAATAAAGATGAGTTTGTAAGCTCCTGCATTAAAGGAGCACAAGAAAAAACAGTCAACCTA
This sequence comes from Crocinitomicaceae bacterium, assembly GCA_002716065.1. Classification (GTDB taxonomy): domain Bacteria; phylum Bacteroidota; class Bacteroidia; order Flavobacteriales_D; family Parvicellaceae. Next base: position 5,657 of record PAZE01000036.1, read on the forward strand.
AAAGGTGTTGAAATTAACATAAAACAGTACTGTAGCTGCATCTGCGATAATCTAATACCAACTCTTCACAGTAAAGAAATTGAACAAGCAACTAGTAAAGAAAAATTGGCAGAGCTTTTCTTAAATGATAAAAACATACAAATCATAATTGATTGTGTTGATGGTAATTTTGTTGTAGAAGATAGTTTTGAGTTTAAGAAGGAAAACCAAACAGAGGAAACGAAATTAATTCAAGTAAAGCAGTGTGTAGATGAGATTTTAAAAATAGAAGATGATTTTATATGGACTAATCAAATGGCAAATGAATACTGCTTGTGTGCTATAGATAAATTGTATTCTAAGGGATATACATTTAAAGACCTTCTTGAAATAGAAAATGAGAACAGTGAAACATTTAATGAAATTGCTGTTCCATGTGTTGCTGCAGTATTGGATATAAAAAAGGACATCCCCTACTCTAATTCGTATAATAAAGAAGACATTACCGGTCCAACATCTTCAACCATTCAACTAATCGATTACTTAGGCCAAGGGTATAAGATAAAGCTGAGTATTGATGGCATAAATAAATACTTTCTTTTTGACACAGGCGCAAGTGATTTGGTCATAAACAGAGAAATAGAACGTGAATTGTTGATTAATGGCTCATTAAATAAACAGCATTATGTGGGGAAACAACTGTATACACTAGCTAACAATGAGCAAGTAATGGCCGATATTGTTCTACTAAACAACATCTCAATAGGAAATTACACCGTAAACCAAGTCTACGTTGCCGTAATGGAAAAAGGAGCACTACTTTGTGGGAAAGGATTTTTAGATAAATTCAAAAATTGGGAATTCAATGATCAAAAAAAAGAAATTACTCTATTTAAGTAATACCTTTTTAAAATAATTTGGATACACATGTCTGTAGCTAATATTCTCAAGAACCAAAGTCATCGCCCTTGGAAAATTCCTAGTGGAAGTTGGAAATATTATCAAGAGTGGAACAATGCTGTCTTCCTTCATTATCAAGTGGAATTAAAAAATCTACAGGCTTTTGTTCCGGATGAACTTGAAATTGAACTTTTTAATTCGAAACCCTGGGTTTCTATTGTTGCTTTTACAATGGAAAAAATAAGACCCAAAATATTACCATCATTTAATCCTATTTCCAATTTTGATGAAATTAACATTAGAACTTATGTAAAAGCAAACAACAAATCTGGTGTATATTTCTTAAGCATTGAAGCAGGAAAGGTAATCTCCTGCAAAATAGCCCAACTACTATCGAAACTACCCTATAGACATTCTTGTATTGAAAGAAAAAACGGCCATTTCAACTCTTTTAACAAAAAATACAACGATAAATTAAATCTAGACTATACTATTAAACAGGAGAAACAAAACAGGAATGATTTGGATTTGTGGCTTACCGAAAGGTATGCTCTTTTTCACAATTATAAAAACACTATTAATGAGTTTAATATCCATCATCTTATGTGGCCATTAAAAGAAATTCAAATCAATAACATCAACATAGATTACGAAAGATTTCATTCGCTTGTTCACTCATCACCTGAATTTTCACACTATTCTAAAGGGGTTAAAGTACTTGCTTGGGGAAAAGAAAAATTATAAACCTTTATTTTTTATAGAACATGGACAATAGATTTTGCTTATCCATTTCATTTAAAAGAATACAAGCACTTGCACCCCAACCCGAGAAAATGATATCATAAAAATTTGATTCTATAAGCGAGATTTTTGAAATCAATTAAAATAAACTATTAAATAATTTCATTTCATTTAACAATACCAATCTGTTTAAGAATTTTAATTAAATTAAAGCTCAAATTTTTTTTATGAAACATTTATCTACTCTACTCTTATTTTTTCTTTTATTAAATTTCAACACTAAGGCTCAAAAAACTCATTTCGACAACAAGCCTTACGTAAAAGGTGAAATGCTAATACAGCTTAAAGCCAATACAGGACCTAGAAGTATTATTGAAAAAGCTCCTGCTACTTTTAACTTACAGTTTATCGAAGAACTTTCTAAACCAATGAGAATATCATTAGTATCCTTTGATTATCAGAACATTTCTCATGAAGCATTTCAAAGCTGGTTGTACTCCCAACCAGAGATCACAGTTGCTGATTACAACTACTACGTACAAATGCGATCCACAATTCCAGGAGATCCAAGCTTTACCAGTCAGTGGCATCATTTAAACACCGGGGCTAATGGAGGTACTGCAGATGCAGATATCGATTCAGATTTGGCTTGGGACATTACAACTGGTGGTACAACTGCTACCAATGACGATATTGTGGTATGCCTTGTCGAAGGTGGTGGAGGGAACCTAGATCACCAAGACCTTTCTCCAAACAGATGGGTAAACACTAATGAAACACCAAACGACAACATAGACAATGATGGCAATGGTTATGTAGACGATTACAACGGCTGGAATACTGGTTCTAATAACGATGACTACGGTAATTCCGGTCATGGAACCAACTGTCTTGGAATGATTGGCGCTAAAGGAAATAACAATATTGCTGTTGTTGGAGCCAATTGGGATATTAAGCTCATGGTACTCAACATGGGCGGAAACCTAACTCAAGCCAATGTAGTTTCTGCTTATACCTACCCTCTTGTTATGCGACAACTATGGAACAATTCTAATGGAGCTCAAGGTGCTTTTGTTGTAGCCACTAGTGCCTCATGGGGAATTGATGGTGCCAATCCAGCAAGTTATCCGCTATGGTGTCAGTTTTACGATACTTTAGGAGTATATGGAATCCTTAATGTAGGTGCTACAACTAATTCTAATTTGGATGTTGATGTTGCTGGTGATATGCCAACTGCCTGTAATAGTGACTACATGATTGGTGTTGGCAGAACTGATAATCAAGATGGAACTGCTGGCGGATATGGAGACCAAACCATTGAACTAGGTGCACCAGGTATTAATGTAGTAACAACTAGTGGAACAAACAACGGAGCTAGTGGAACAACTTCAACCACTGGCACCTCATTTTCATGTCCACTTACAGCTGGAGTAATTGGATTAGCCTACTCCATCCCATGTCCCAACTTTATGTCCATAGTAACATCCAATCCTCAGTCAGCAGCAGATTTGGTTTTACAAGCCCTGCTTTCTGGAACCGATCCTAAACCTCAGCTTTCCTCAAAATTTGTTACTGGGGGAAGACTCAATGCTAAAAACACATTAGATGATTTAATGGCAATTGTATGTTCAGGGAATTTATGTCTGGCTCCTAGCTCTATATCATCGACAAATGTTACTTCTAGCTCAGCTGACATACAGTTTACAGCTTACAACTCAGCTACTTCCACCACGCTTTATTGGAGAGCTGTTGGTGCTTCTAATTGGACTACTGTATCCAATGCTAGCTCACCTACAACCATCTCTTCCCTTTCTGGATGTTCAGATTATGAATATTACTTAGAGTCTGTATGTGGTGGCAACACAAGTAATCAATCTTCCTTACAGACATTTTCTACATTAGGGTGTGGTAATTGCATAGATCTTTCGTATTGTGCAAGTGGCACTTCAAACAATGAGGAATGGATAGAAACACTAAGTATTGGCTCCTACACCTTTACTACTGGAGATGATGGCGGATATGGAGATTACACAGGAAATAGTAACTATGAAATGGATTTTGTAATTGATTCTTCTTATGCACTTACTATTACACCTGCATGGCTAGGAACTCAGTACGATGAACAATCTCAAATTTGGATTGATTTTAATCAAGATGGTAATTTTGATGCTAATGAATTGGTGTATGACCAAGGCTCACCCTCACAAACTCCTGCAACTGGAACCATTACCATTCCAACAAATGCTTTAGTTGGAAATACAAGATTAAGGGTTTCTATGGCATATATAGGTGGTACTTCTACACTGCCCAGCTCTTGTGATCAATTTACTTACGGTGAAGTTGAAGACTATTGTGTAAATATTATTCAAGGAACTATATGTGGGATGAATGTTTCGAGTACTGTTTCAGATCCACAATGTTCAGGAATAGATAATGGAAGCATTAGTGTTGCTGTGTCAGGTGGAACTGCAGGTTATTCATACAATTGGGGAAGTACATTAGGAACTAATTCATCTGTTAATGGATTAGCACCAGGAAATTATACACTTATTATAACTGATGGAGCACAATGCGATACCTCAATTAGCTATACACTGAGCTATCAAACAACACTTACTATTGATTTATCTTCAAATGACATTTCTTGTAATGGTGCAAATGATGGAACAATTGACGTTACTGCTTCTGGAAGCTCCAACTACTCCTACGACTGGGGAGGTGCTTTTGGAAACGTTTCAAGTATTTCTGGACTTTCAGCAGGAAGTTATACGGTTATTGTAACTGATCTAAATGGATGCACTCAAACATCTACTGTAACCATTAACGAACCAGCACAAGAGCAAGCAAGTTTTTCCTATAATGCAGTTGATTTATTGGTAGACTTTACCAATACTTCATCAACTGGAACTTACCTATGGGATTTTGGCGATGGCAATACCAGCTCACTAAACAGTCCATCACACACCTACTCTTCAGATGGAACATATACTGTTTGTTTAATTCTAACAACAGCTTGTGACACACTTTCAAGTTGTCAAAACATAAGTGTTCAGGGAAGCTCATTAAGTATTGAAGATGAATCTATGGAAGGTTTCAAAATTTACCCTAATCCAGCTAATTCAGAAGTATTTATCGAAGTTAATCACCCTGATGCAGCTGTAATTCTGCTTATTGATGCAAACGGTAAATTAATTTCTACCAAACAAATCAACAATTCTATTGAAAAAATCAATGTTTCTGATTTTAGTAGTGGTATATATTCTTGTCAAATTCTCAACAACAAAAACACTATTATTCAATCCTTGAAATTGAACATTTCCAAATAAAGATGTTTATTGTTATTTACAGATTTAGTGTTAAAGCTAAAGAACATGATCAATTTAAAAAAGCATGGAAAGAGCTGACTAAACTAATTCTTAATTATTCGGGAAGTTATGGCTCAAGACTTCACAAAGAAAACGATAGCACTTTTATAGCTTACGCTCAATGGCCAGATGAAATATCTTGGAAAATGGGTTTTGATAAATTACCCAAACAGGCTGACATATTTAGTAAGCAAATGCAAAATTCATGTGATAAAATAGAAACTATTCATAAGATGGATGTTGTTGAGGATTTATTGAAAAAATAAAAGTTCTAACTAATTACTTTTTAACCAGCTTAATTTCTTTAGTAAATGAATCGGCAATTATTTTAAAAAGATAAATTCCTGGTGAATAATTTTCAAGATTAATAATGAATGACCTAGAATATTCAACTAGCTTTCCATTAACATCATATATAAAAACTTCTATATCAGAGCTATAATCTTCAATTTTTAGTTCAACTCGGTCAAAAGCAGGATTGGGGAATAAATCTATTTTAACAATTGAGTTTTCATGAATATTAGCAGGACTACAATCAACACTGAAAAACGTACTAACATAATCCAATTGCGAAGAATTAGAACCATGTCCAGCATCACCTTTTAAATGAACAACTTGACCAGATAAGTAAGAAAACTCTTCAAGAAAATTTTGCGGTGTGCCAATGAAATTACCGGGGTTTGGAAGCTGGTTACCATAGTAGCCTTGACTTTGAGCAACAATAAATGCAGCATCCTGAGCATCTAAAAATGTTACACCAACAGAAGAACCTCCTATATAGGGAATTAAAGGGTCATTGATATTACAAATATTTAAATATTTTCTTCCAGTTAATGGAGTTGTAATAACATCATAACCGCAATAAGGTAAGCTAGCACTGGTTTGACCTGAGGGTAAATAAAAATTTCCATTATGATAATTTCCTTCTGAAAGTTGAGAAACAAATCCACATATAATATCTATTCCAGGTTGGGTGTTTTCTACAAATAACCTATTAGCTAAAGCAGAACCATTTGAAAAACCAATAATTCTAATTTTAGATGGATCAACGTTGGAATAGGTTTGTAATTGATTTACCAAGTCTGCAACCATTTCTAAATCGGGAGCATCACTATTTTCCTCAGAAATATTCCAACTATTCATATATCCTGTAGGTGCAACCAAAGCATGACAGTCAAGATAGTTCTGAAATTGAGCAATCATTCCTTGACCTTGACCACCATTTCCGTGAAGCAAAATACATACGGGATATCCGTTTGCAGGAACTGGAGTATTAGGAACACTTACAATCATAGGATAGGTCCAACCAGAGGGTTCCTGAAACCATGTTTTGGTAATATTAATTGACGTAGAATTAGTTAGAAGTTGAGAAAAAAAACTGAATGGTAATACTAAAAAACAAAATAAAACTCTCATGACATATAAATTTAATGAAACTAGCTATTTATCCAATCGAACATTATGATTAATTATTTCTATTCTATTTAAATTATTCTAATTTAGAACCGTAAAATTTAAAACTAAATATGAATTCAATTGTAGAGAGAAATTTATTTTTTGTAAAAGAGCATGTTGGCCTATTTAAAGCTGCAAATAATTACGATATTTTCGACCCCAACAACCAAGAACTTATTTTAGAATGCAGAGAGAACAATCTCTCTGCATTAACAAAACTATTTCGATTTACAAAATATAAAAGAATGACTCCTTTTCAAGTTGAAATTAAAACTTCTTCAGGAGAAAAAATACTTACTGTAAAAAGAGGAATTTCAATTTTTTTATCAACAGTTGAAGTTTTAGATGAGAACGATCAATTGGTAGGGAGATTCAAACAAAAGTTTTTTTCTATTGGTGGTAAATTTGATGTGCTGGATAAAAATGACAATTTTTTATGTCGATTAAAAGGAAAATGGACAAGTTGGAATTTTAAATTTTTGGATGATACAATGGAGTATGCTCATGTTAGTAAAAAGTGGGCTGGATTGGGTAAAGAAATGTTTACCTCTGCTGATAACTACATGCTCAGCATCAACGAAGAAGTAGAAAAAAATAATCCAGTAAGATTATTAATTCTTGCTGCGGTCATGTGTATAGATATGGTCCTGAAAGAATAATTATTTCTATGAAACAACTTATCTACAGGGTTATTTACAATTCAAATATCAATTTAATTCTTCGATATTTCAATAAGTTATTGTACCCTATTTTACCTAATAAAATAAAGCTACCACCATCTGGAATAATGAAAATTCAAAATTCTAATGGCCAAAAACTTAAAATTTTCACCAATCAAACCAACTACCTTACTCAGCTAATCTTTTGGAATGGATATGAATCTTTTGAGTATACAGACATTTTTATTTCATTAATAAAAAAGGTGTCTACTTTTTACGATATAGGTGCTAATATTGGCTACTACTCATTACTGGCAGAAATGGAAAACAGCAACATTAAAGTAGTTGGGTTTGAACCTGCAACAGGTCCTTTGTTTTATTTTAGAGAGAATGTACGACTTAATCAATTTAAAAATATCAAAATTGAGTCCATTGCCCTATCTCATAAAGAAGGAGAAATTATTTTTCATGAAATAAAAAACAAAAAGTACAGCTATCTGGAGCATAATCTTGCTGGTGAAAGTAATGCTGGAAGCAATACTGAGGGTAGAAACTTTGTTCAAAATAAAGTAACCACCACCACTTTAGACAGCTATGTGAAAAATCACCATAACCAACCCATAGATTTAATAAAAATGGATACTGAGGGAACAGAGCATTATATTCTAGAAAATGCAGATGTTGTTCTAAAACAAATGAAACCCATTATTATATGTGAAACACTTTTTAATACTATTGAAAAAGAACTAGAGACGATCATGCTTAAATACGGTTATGAATTTTACAATCATACTGATGAAGGATTAATTCAAACCAAATCTATCATAAGAACTTACGACAATGGAGTTCGAAACTGTTTTTTTGTACATCCGGATAAAAAGAATTTAATTGCCAATTACATTATATAACCCCTAAAAACCATGAAAACACTCTCCTTTTTGCTAACTGCATCTGTACTTTGCAGTTACTCTCTAATAGCCCAAGTTAAAACTGAAAAAGCAACTGTTCTTTGGGGACCTGAACTCAAAGAATCTAAAAAATCTACCCTTAATGATCTAGTGGCCTACGATGAAACAGGAATTTACGTATCTAAAAGTAATTTTAAAGGATACTTTTCAGGTTATGATATTATTCTAGAGCATTTTGACAACGATTTAAACAAAACCAAGAGTGTAGTTTTAAATCTTGGAGAAAAAAAAGAAAAAAGAACTCTAGAGCTAATGATTCATTTTAATGATGTTCTATATGTTTTTTCTTCAAAGTCTAATAATGAAATTAAAAAGAACTTTTTATTTGTAGAAAGTATTAATAAGAAGACTCTTCTTTCGAATAACGATTTAAGAAAAATTTCTGAAATTAATTTTGAAGGAAAGAAAAAAAGAAACAATGGAGATTTCATGTATTCTATTTCAAGAGATAAGTCTAAAATATTGATTTACAATAGTTTACCTTTTAATAAAAATGAAAACGCAAAATTTAGCTTACATGTTTTTGATCAAAATTTAAACCAACTATGGGAAGACAACATTACCCTACCTTATGAGGATAAATTATTTGGAGTTGAGGATTACCAAGTATCCAATAAGGGAAACGTTTATGTTCTTGGTAAAATTTACAATGAAAACAGAAGAACGTACAAAAGAGGAAAACCCAACTTCAAACACAGAATTCTTTCTTACATCAATGAAAGTAGCAACAACAAAGAATATCCAGTAGAAATTCAAGAGCACTTCATTACAGATATGAAAATTGCTATTGACAACAATGAAAACATTATATGTGCAGGCTTTTATTCTGAATTGGGAACAATGAGTATTAATGGAAGTTATTTTTTAAAAATTGATGGTAAATCAAAAAATATAACCACAAAAAGTTTTAAAGAATTTGGTATAGATTTCATTACTCAAAACATGACCAAACGTCAAGAAAAAAAGACTAGAAAAAGAGATGATAAAAACAAAAAAATTGAGCTTTATGAATACGATTTAGACAACATCATTTTAAAAGATGATGGAGGTGCTGTTCTTATAGGTGAGCAGTTTTTTGTTAGAGTAGTTACCACCACAACAACAGATGCCAATGGAAATATATCCACAACAACAAATTACTACTATAACTATAACGACATTATTGTAATTAACATTTCTTCTGAGGGAGAAATTGAATGGACAGAGAAAATACCAAAAAGACAGGTAACAAAAAATGATGGTGGTTTCTATTCATCTTATGCTCTAGCTGTTGTAGATGATAAATTATACTTTGTTTTTAATGACAATCCAAAAAATCTTTTTTACAAGGGAGAGGGAAAAGTATACAACTTTATAAGAAATAAAAAAGAATCCTTGGCAGTACTAGTAGAACTTTCAATTGAAGGAAGACAAACAAGAGAAGCATTATTTTCTATGCGAGAAGCTGATGTAATTATTCGACCTAAAGTCTGTGAGCAAACAACGAAAAATGAGCTAATTCTTTTTGGGCAAAAAAAGAAAAAACAACGATTTGCTAAGGTGAGTTTTGTTAAATAAACTAAACAAACAAAATAACTTCTCTATTTTAATTAAATTAGTAATTACTAATCTAATATTTCAAGTGATGAAATTACACCACTTTTTAATCGTGTTATTTGCACTACCATTGTTTTCTTATTCCCAACAAACCATCAATGGAACTATAACTCATGACAATCTTCAAAGAGATTACATTATGTATGTTCCTGCATCCTACAACTCTGCTAATCCTGTTCCGCTTGTCTTTTGTTTTCATGGATACAGTTCTAATGCCAACGTGAATTTTAATTATACCAATTTTAAAGGTATTGCAGATACTGCTGGATTCATTGTTGTTCATCCTCAAGGAACTCTATTGCAAGGAGTTACGCATTGGAATGTTGGTGGATGGACACTTGGAAGCACAGTTGATGATGTTGGATTCACCAATGCGCTTATCGACTCTATTTCCAGCAATTTTTCAATAAATCCTGATAGAATTTACTCTACTGGAATGTCTAATGGAGGATATATGAGTTTTTTATTGGCCTGTCAGCTTAGCAAACGATTTGCAGCAGTAGCATCTGTTACTGGATCAATGACTCCACAAACCTACAATGCATGTAACCCTCAGCACCCTACTCCAATTTTACAAATTCACGGTACTGCTGACGGAACAGTGCCTTATGGAGGTAATCCTTCATGGACCAAATCCATTGATGAAGTATTGCAATATTGGTCATCATTTAACAATTGTAATCCCACACCAATTACAACTAACATGCCTGATTTAAATGCCTTTGATGGAAGTACTGTTGATTACATAATTTACAGTGGAGGCGACAATGGAACAACTGCAGAGCATTTTAAAGTAATTGGAGGTGATCACGATTGGCCTGGTGCATTTGGGAATATGGATATTAATGCCAGCATTGAAGTATGGAAATTCTTTTCTAAATACGACATTAACGGTGCTATAAGCTCATCATTAATTGTAAGTGAGCAATACTCATTTAAGCTATACCCTAGCCCAACGACTAATTTTCTTACAATAGAATCTAATTTTAATACCAACATAGCCTATCAATTACTTTCAATAGAAGGAAAACTAATATCGAATGGAGTAATTGATTCAGGTATCAAACAAATTGATGTTTCAACTCTTCCACCAAGTAGCTATTTACTTAAAATTGGCAATTCAACTAAAAAGTTTATCGTTTCAAAATAAATGAATAGAATAGTTTTTTTTTTATTTATTACAGCTATAATGCTTTGTGTAGATGCTTACTTCTGGCAAGCATTTCGTGTTAACGTTGCCAATCGCACTAAGTCCTATTTTTTAATTCCAACCATTTACTGGGGATTAACTATTGTTTCAATTGCTGTCACTTTTTATGGGTTTAAAAATTTTCAACAACCCTCAAGCTCTACTTTAGTTACCTCAATAAGGGGCATAGTTTTCGCCCTTTTCTTCTGTAAATTTATTGGGGTAATTCCTCTTGTTGTAGATGATTTGATACGTTTAGCAAAGTTAATCTATCAACTATTAACTGGTCTATTTTCCAGCCCAACAGAATTCAAAGGAATACCCATATCTAGGTTAGAATTTCTTAAAAGAGCAGCAATACTATTTGCAGGCATTCTCTTTAGCACACTTAGTTGGGGTGTGCTTTTTGGACGATATAATTTTAAAAAACATCTGGTTAAGGTTAAACTTCCAAGATGGCCAAAATCCTATCCTACTTTAAAAGTTGTTCAACTGTCTGATTTACATTTAGGAGGTTTTGGATCAGTTAAAAAACTCGAAGAAGCCATTGAATTGGTTAATCAAGAAAATGCAGATCTAGTTTTTTTTACTGGAGATTTAGTAAACAATTTTTATTGGGAAGCAGAGCCATATGTTAATACCCTAAAAAAAATTAAATCTAAACATGGAATTTATTCAATTTTAGGAAACCACGATTACAGTGATTATACAGGAATAAATAAGTCTACAATTGAAGGAAAAAAGCAATGGGATGAGCATTTCAACAACATGGTAAATGTGCACAAAGAAATTGGATTTAATTTATTATTAAACCAAAACCAGACAGTAACTATTGATGGAAATACAATTAATATTGTTGGTGTTGAAAATTGGGGGAATGGTAATTTTTCTAAATATGGAGATCTTAACAAAGCAATGGAAAATGTAGACGATAGCTTTCCTACCCTTTTGTTATCTCATGATCCATCTCACTGGGAAGCAAAAGTTCAAAACCATCCTAAAAAAATAGACCTACAGTTCTCTGGACATACCCATGGTATGCAATTTGGTATTGAAATAGGAAAGTTCAAATGGAGTCCTGCCAAATGGAAGTACAAACAATGGGCTGGTTTATACTCAAATCAAGAACATCAAATTTACGTTAATAGAGGTCTTGGACACCTTGGTTATCCTGGAAGAGTCGGGATTCTTCCAGAAATAGCTGTTCTTGAAATTTCATAACAACAAATGAAGTTAGTTCAAATATGTGGTTCAGTTGAAAAGCTTGATGTAAAAAAATGGAATTCTATTGCTAAAGAAAATTACTTTCTTCAACCTTCATTTTTAAAACATTTCGAAAAATTAGATGCGAATGAATTACAACCTCTTTATATTCTTGGAGAAGATTATATAATTTACGGACACCTAATTACCATAAAAGGAGAAAAGGTGGTTAATTACCTAAATTCAGGTAATTTTTTTAGTCTAAAAAAAGCCATAATTCGACACCTTAATTTTTCCTTTTTTTGTTTTGGTAATACGCACTTTTCAAATGAAAAAACAATTCAAACAACTAGTAATAAACCCTTATCAGCAAAAGAAACTAAACTTATCATTGATAACATAAAGCGTGAATTTGGAATAAACTTTTATCTTTTTCCGGACCATTTTTATAAAAACATCGATAATCCATCTTTTTTTGGAAGAGGACTAACAAGAGTAAATATTGATCCTGATATGTATTTACCAATTGCTGAAAACTGGACCAGTTTTAATTATTACATCAATGATCTAAGTTCGAAGTATAAAAAAAGAACAAGAAAAATCATTACTACTAGCTCAGCAATAAAAATCAAACAACTCTCAAAAGAAGAGGTAAATAATCAACTAAATCTATTAAAATCACTTTACAACAAAGTTTATCGAAAATCTTCTTTCTCTGGACCTGAATTTGATTTATCTATCTACCTAGATTTTATGAAAGATAAATTCATTAATTTTTCGGTTTTTGGATTTTATTTAAACAAAGTACTCATTGGGTTTTCATCTGAAATCATCACCAAATCTACCTTATATTCCTATTTTATAGGACTAGATTATACTCAAAACAAAAAGTTGAATCTATACAATAGGATTCTTTACCATACCATTGAAAATGCAATTGAGAAAAAGGTGAAAACAATTAAATTTGGAAGAACAGCAGCAGAATTTAAAAGTACTGTTGGTGCAATTCCTTCAGATTCTCTTGCAGCTGTTTACATTGACAACAAATTTCTTAATGGTTTATTTAAACCCTTTGTTAGTAGATTACAACCCAAGGATTGGATTCAACGAAAACCATTTAAGAAATAGTGTTTACTAAAATATTTTTATCATCTTATCGTTTAATTATTCATTAACTATGTATCAGCGTTTATATTGATTTTAATTTTACTTGACTCATGAAAATCAAGTTGTTTTCCTTAATACTGTTACTTTTTGTTTTAGGAGGATGTAGAAAATACAGAAACCATTGCAGAGATTGTATCACATTCAATTATAATGGTGAGCAAAGACAATATTTAATTCATGTGCCCAATACGCTTTCTGTTAATGCACCACTTGTATTCATGCTTCATGGATATACTGGAAATGCACCTAATATAAAAGAATACATTGGACTTGATGAAGTTGCTAGTAGTCAAAACTTTGTAGTTTGCTATCCCCAGGGGACCTTAGACAACGACAATACCCCACATTGGAATGCTCGACTATCAATAAGCTCAACTGATGATATTGGTTTTTTGTCTGCTTTAGCTCAGCATCTTCAGACTCAGTATAATCTTGATCCTAATAAGACCTATACAGGTGGATTTTCAAATGGTGGTTTTATGAGCTATACACTTGTTGCTGAAGCACCGAATGTTTTCAAGGGAGCTGCTTCTATAACTGGAACAATGAGCGGATACACGTGGGATAATAGAGCAGATATTGACCCAGTATCAATTTTACAAATTACTGGTGCTCAAGATAATGTAGTTCCTATGGATGGAAGTATGAGTGAATGGGGAGGTTGGGGAGGAGCTCCCCATATGGATACGATTATTAATTTTTGGAAGGGACTCAACCAAATTACTACAATTAATACCTCAAATTCAACCAATGAGCTAGATGCATTCCATTTTGAAAACGGAAATGGAAATACCAAAGTTTGGTACTACAAATTCCACAATATGGGACACGAAATTCCAATGGATGAATCTTACGGGTTAAGTTCAGCTGAATTAATGTGGGATTTCTTTAGCGGACTTTAGAGGGTAACAATTTATAATGACTTTCCTTTTGTTGTTCTACTTGTTTGTCTGTGAAGTTTAATTTTCTATAAACTCCATTTAAAAACAACTCTAATTGATCATCGTAATGGTCGCTTTGAAAATGACCTGAATTTCCGCTAGGCAGAATAGAATAGGTATTTTCAGGAACACCAATATTTATCAATCTTCTTGTTGAAGGAAGAGAGCTTACCTTATAGTTGTGGTCTCCTTGATGAGACATAATTTTATTTACTGCATTAAAACCACCATTTACACCAAATGGCCCAAGGTTGAAAAGTTTATTTAATGGCTTTTGTTTCCCTAAAGGATGCTCAAATTCAATGGTATGTATAGCTCCCCAATTCCAATTACTTTGATTAGCTCCATACTTAAAGTTAAGTTCTTTTAAAGCAGCTTTAAAACCTTCAAAAACACAATTCTCATAAGAATTATCAGTAGTAAAAGGAACTGTTTTATTAAATAAAAAATTTCGAATAAAATCCCAATGATCAATACAATTTAGATAATGCTTTAGAAGTTCATCATCCAATTGGTTACTTAAAAGATTTTTCATGATGTGGTAGTTAGTAAACATGAAAATACTCACTCCAACAGAAGATGTACTCATACTTGCATCCCAATTTGTTAACGTTTCAAATGCAGTACGTTCAGTATCAGTAAATTGATCTTCCGAAAGTTGTAAAGCAGCACAAAGTGCCTTTTTCATTTTCGGACCACTCCATAATTTAACATCCGTTTGCACTTGTTGCAATTGCTCGGTGGACCACGTTTCTTTCGAATTTAAAAGCTCAAGAATTCGCTCTGCTCTATCGGTAGATCTAAAATAGCCGTCTAATCTGGGAATCCCTCCTACACTATCAATTGTAGATAGATTATTTGCCGTAACAATAACTCCTGATGAAGGGTTAACCAATTGAGGGTTATCTTTAAAGGGAACATAGGACAAAACCTGATGTCTTGGATTATTTCCATCTAAGATCTGTTTTGCATTAACATCTGGATGTCTATAAGGAATCTTTCCAGATGCCCACCAAGCTATATTTCCAGTAGTATCTATATATGAAAAGTTTAATCCTGGAGAAACAACTCTAGAAAGATTCTCTTGAAATGATTTCATATCATTTGATTGAGAAAGATTGTAGAGGATGTCAAATATGGGGTTTTCGTTCTGATAAAACACCCAAAACATTGAAAGTGGATCTCCTTTGTAATACGGAATATTATCTGAAACAACAGGACCATTTGCAGTAACTTTAATACTTATGGTAGTGTCTTTATTAGATTTAGAATAAATAGTTTCTGTGATTGTCTTATGCTCAACCCACTGGTTATCGTATAGAACTAAATTTTCTTTTTCTGGGTGAAAAGTTTCTTTATACAAGTCCAACTCATCGTTCTCAAACATAGTCAATCCCCAAGCTTTGAAATCATCATGACCAATTAAGGGAAATGGAATCATAGGTACGTAATAACCATAGTTGTTGTAACCAGGGTAGCTTACATGGGCTTCATACCAAACATCTGGCTTAGATATGCCAATATGAGGATCATTAGCTAAAATAGGCATGCCATTATTGGTTCTGCTGGGTGCTAAAATCCAGGAATTACTTCCATGAAAAGGAGGATTCCAACGGTTTACTTGATCGTTTAAGTTAAAAAAATAAGCCAACTGGTTAATACTATCTAACAATAAATGTGTAGTATCTATTGTATAGGTTCTTTTAGGAATAGAAGGTACTTTTTCCTCCTTGATGGTTAAAGAATTGTTATCGGCATAATCTGGAAATAGAATGTGAATATTATTTTCTCCAACTTTTTCTTTTAAAATACTGTAAAGACCATCAAATCGAATCCCATCCATAAATGTAAAGGCCATGTAGGCAATCATACTTGAAACATCCAATCTTGTAAATGGATCAATTTCAGCTCCAATAAGATGATACTCAAAAGGTTTTGGACCAGTTTCAATGTAAGAGTTAATACCCTCAAGATAAGCATCTACATAGGCCAAAGCCTCAGAATCTATTTTAGTGTTTGCTAAATAGTTTTGAGCCCAATCTTTAAAAAGGTATCTACGAAACATCATATCAATTTCAATTAAATCGTCTCCAAGAATTTCAGCAAGTCTACCTTGGGCAACTCTTCTTTGAAGATCCATTTGAAAGAGCCTATCTTTTGCTACAGTATATCCATAGGCAAAAATGGCATCGTGTTGATTAGAAGCTTGAATATGAGCCACTCCCCAATTGTCCTTATATATGTTCACCTCTGTTTTTAAAGAACTACAAGATAGCTCTCCATTATCTTTAGGAAGGCTTATGTTAATAAGAACAACAAATAAGATTATCCCTAAGAATGTTAACACTACCAATACTGCAAGTGCTTTTAATAGTAATTTTTTAATTCTCATTAACCTTTATTAAATAAAAAATAATACAAACCAAGCAGAAATAACGGCAAGGCAATAATGGTTAAAATAGATGCAAATCCATAAAGGCCCCAAAAGCTATTTACTCTTGTCCTATTACTTTCTGGAATATAAACAACAATTAACTTATCTCCGATATCTCCAAATTTAAATGCTGAACTTTCACTAGATTCATATCTTATTTTTTTGTTGAATTTATTCATGTATTCATACACAGGGGCATAAGATGTTGAATTAGAATTTCGATCAGCTGATCTAATTTCTTTAAATTCTACTAAAGTTGCTTCAGCCAACTCACCATTAGCAAGTAAATATTGAGAAATCCCAAATTGAATGCTAGCAATTATAATAAGTAAAGATGATATACTCAAAACCACTTTATGAATAAAATTATTCTTAGGTGTTTTCTCAAATATATCCAGTAATTCCATAATTCTAATGTTAGGATGATAAAATATGAACCTTATCAAAACAGTTTACAAATCCCTCTTTTAATACTCTAGCATACCACCTAGACCATCCAGGATTTTTTTTCTGAGAAATTCGAACAAACTGACCACTAACAAATGATTTAGCAATTGTTTTACATGGAGCAGTAGGACCAGTGAGCTGAATTTCTACATCACCAAACATGAGTTTGTCTCCGATTTTTAAGCTTTTCCAATCCACTCCCTCGATGGTTATATTTTCCCCTGTGGAGCCTGGAAAAATTGGATGTCCTTCCTTTTTTAAAGCTGAAATAACATCCATAGAAAACAAACAAACTGCTCTATCAATTCCTCCATGGTGTTTGGTATCGTTCTGTTTATCCCCTTTTACATTATATTTTCCAATAAATGCATTTTCTATTGGGTATTTAGGGACCCCCCCATTTTCATTGATATTTATTGAAACAACTTTAGGCATTAAATTTATTGTTCTGTTAAATATACAGCCAATTTAAAGTTTATGCTATTGTTTTTGGTTTAACATAATCAATTACTTTTTTCAATCCATTAATTTTAAAGAAAAATTTAGTGTTGCTAAAAATTGCATGGCATAATTGTTACAAACACCCTCTAAAGGAAAATCACCGATTTCCAATGGTGAAATACGAACTTATTCCTTTACAGTTGGTTAGAGAAAACATCTGCCAAGAAGAAAATTTTTTCACTCCAAAACCAATATCTCAACAAAATGTATTGTCTACTCATTCCAAAGCGTATTTCGATAAGTTATGTGCACTAGAGCTAACCAAAAAAGAAGCCCGACCAATTGGGTTCCCTCTTTCCGATGCCCTAGTTCAAAGAGAAAAAATAATTGTTCAAGGAACTATAGATAGTGCAATTTATGCGTTAAAAAATAAAATATCTCTAAATATTGCTGGTGGAACACACCATGCTTTTTCAAACAAAGCAGAAGCATTTTGTCTATTAAATGATCAAGCTATTGCCGCGAATTATTTACTTAAAAACAAACTAGCAAAAAAGATTTTAATCATAGACTTGGATGTACATCAAGGAAACGGAACTGCAGAAATATTTAAAAATAATAGCAATGTTTTCACCTTATCCTTTCATGGCAAGAACAACTACCCTTTTAAAAAAGAAGTCAGTGATTTAGATGTGGAATTTGAAGATGGAGCTGAAGACGACACCTACCTTACAAAGCTTTCACAAATCTTACCAAAAACCATTAAGATCATGCAACCAGATTTTATATTTTATTTATCTGGTGTAGACGTTATTAAAAACGATAAGCTTGGTAAACTATCACTATCTATAGAAGGATGTAAAAAAAGAGACGAAATAGTATTTAAACAGTGTATTAAAAACAACCTACCAGTTCAAGTTAGTATGGGTGGTGGATATTCTTCAGAGCTTAAAGAAATAGTAGATGCTCATGTAAATACCTTTCGGCTGGCAAATGAACTTTTCTTTTAACAACTAAAGAGGATAAGCTTTCCCTTACGTGATTCTTACTCCCATTACACAAACGTCATCTATTTGTTCCAAATCACCCTTCCATTTATTAAATTCTGTAGAAATGGACAACTTTTGATCGTTCATGTTTTGATGCTGTATGGAAATAAGGAAATTTCTCATATTCTTTTTCATGTATTTTTTACCCTTAATTCCCCCAAACTGATCTTGAAAACCATCAGAAAATAAATAGATGGTATCACCTTCATTTAATTTTATATCATGTTGGGCGTATTTTTTTGGAGATTCAACTATACCTATAGGTTGTTTATTAGGCTTTAACACTTCAATCAATTCAACATCTTTTCTTATTAACCAAAGTGGATTCATGGCACCAGCCCATTTTAATTTATTGGTTTGGGTATCCAAACAACATAAACTGATATCCATTCCATCTCTAATGTCGCTTTTAGATCTGGAAAAGCTTTGTGAAACTATTTCTCTTGTAGAATCCAAAATTGTAGAAGGATCTTCTTGACTATGCTCATAAAGTGATTTACTTAAAGCATTAGAACAAATAATACTAACTAATGCACCTGGCACACCATGACCAGTACAATCAGCAACAGCAAAATATATCTTAGTTCCCACCTTTTCAATCCAGTAGAAATCGCCACTTACAATATCTTTTGGATTAAAATATATAAAAGACTCATTTAACCAAGATTTTACTAGATCAAATGGCATAAGAATTCCTTGTTGCAAGCGCTTAGCATAGTTAATACTATCTGTAATTTCTTGTTGCTTTTCTTCTACTATTTCTTTTGCCTCTTTAACTTTCTTTAATTGAACAAATACTAAGACCAATGATACAAGTACGGTTAAAGAAATTAATAACAATCCATTTCTTCTCTGTTTTTCTGTTTTTGTTTTAGCCATTTGAAGCTGAATTTTATTTTCAAAATTTAAACTATCTGCTTGCTTTTTAAGCTCATATTTTTTGTCTTCATCGAATTTATAAAGTTGCTTTTTTGCATCGATTTTGGATAATCTGTCTTTTATTTCTACGGATTGCTTATAATTATCTAAAGCTTCTTTAGAATTTCTTAATTTTTCATAAGTAATTGATAAATAGAAATATGTCATTTCTAAATTTTTTAAATCATTTATATCTTTAAACATTAATTCCGCTTTTAAAAGATACTTTTTGGCATTTTGGTAATCCAACAAATCTAATTTTAGGAATCCTATTTCTTGATAAGCTTCGGCCAATGATTTTTTATCATTCAACTTTTTTGCAATTTCAATACTCTTTTCAAGGTATTGAATAGCTTTTTCAAAATTTCTTTTTG
>PAZE01000037.1 GCA_002716065.1 Crocinitomicaceae bacterium
GAAATAGAGTACGATGAATATGGTCTTGAAATAGGGGAGAAAAAAGTGCCTAAAACTACTAGAAAAAGAGTTTATGTAACTGATGAAATTGTTCGTTACGATAACTCTAGTGATGATAATGCACAAGATTTTATTTTTCAATCAAATAAAACTAGAAAATTGTACATTAAGGTTTACGTTCCAGAGATGGGTGGTGGAGAACAAGAAATGTCCCTTGAGGGAGAAACATATGCTTGCATAGGTTTGTTAATTGAACACCAGTCAGGTGTTAAAACCGGCTTTAGGAGATAAATTTTTTGAATTTTTTTAAAGCTCTGTTTTACAGAGCTTTTTTTTTATGTAATGAAGAATCTTATTGAAAATAGTTCTAGTATCGTTATTGTTTCTCACAAAAACCCTGATGGTGATGCTATTGGATCTTCACTGGCACTTTTTAATTATTTAAAAAAAATTAAAAAACAATCAACAGTTATTTTGCCAGATTCTTTCCCGGCTTATTACAATTGGCTTTGTGGTTCTGATGGCATTCTAATTGCTGATAAGCAAATGGAAAAATCAAAACAAGAAATTGCTAATGCAGAGCTTATATTCTGTTTAGATTTTAACGATTTAACTAGATTAGGAGAATTAGGGCCTTTTGTTGAAAAGGCTAAAGCGGTTAAAGTGATGATAGATCATCACCAAAACCCCAAAGATTTTGCAGGATTTAAATTGCATAGAGCAAATGCATGTTCAACTGCTCAGCTGATCTATGAGTTTATTGAGTCTAATGGTCATAAAGAATTAGTGGATGAGTTTATTGGTGAATGTATTTATACTGGTTTAATTACAGATAGTGGTTCATTTAAATATTCTAGTGTAGAATCAAAAACACATTTGATTGCTGCTGATCTAATTGATAGAGGGTTAAACCACACTAAGGTGCATGAGTTAATATTTGATCAGAATAATTTATCAAGACTGCATCTTCTTGGTTATGCTCTTGGTAAAATACAAGTTTTGGATAATTACCCTGTTGCTTTTATGGTTCTTTCTTCTAAGGATTTAAAACAATTTAATTTTTCTAAAGGAGATACTGAAGGTTTGGTTAATTATTGTTTGTCTATAAAAGGGGTTGAAGTTGCTGCTTTTTTAAAGGAAGATGCCGGAATCGTTAAAATGTCTTTTCGATCTAAAGGAATAATTCGTGTAAATGATTTTGCTTCCAAATATTTTTCTGGTGGTGGCCATATAAATGCTGCTGGAGGTAGAAGTGAGCTTCCAATTGATCAAGCGGTAATTCAATTTACTCAATCAATTAAATTGTTTTTAAATGATTAGATGGGTTGTTTTGTTTTCTTATTTGTTTTTTTTGGGGTGTAATAATGTCCCAAAAGAAAATGTAGAGTATATAAATCCTGCAATTAATCAACCTCCCGATAAACAGAATTTAATTGATGTAAACAAAAATTGGATTAAAGATGAGTCGTTTTTAATCGATAAGTTTTGTGAAAGACATCATTTAGATGTTGTTCTTACATCAACAGGTGTACGCTATACCATATTAGAAAATACTGATGGGGTGCAAGTTGTTCCTGGAGATGTGGTTACCATTTCATATGAAATTAGGCTTCTAGACTCAGATACAACACTTTGCTATTCATCAAAAGATGCTAACTTTAGTTTTGTTGTAGAAATGGATAATATTGAATCTGGATTACATGAAGCAATAACCTATTTTAAAAAAGGAGAAAAAGGATTTGTTATTTTGCCACATTATCTAGCACATGGATTAATTGGTAATATGGATAAAATACCACCGTTATCTCCAGTGTTATATAAATTACATCTATTGGATGTGTATAAAAAGTAAATTAACTCTTCTGTTTTTCGGACTAATTTTTTTTGGTTGTAAGCCAAAAGAATCTCCTGATTTTTATTATACTTCTGAAGGTTTAAGGTATAAATTTCATGATGTTGCTGTTTCAGAATTTAAACCTGAATTTGGAGATTATCTAGTCTTAAATCTCAAGGCTTATTCTGCCCCTTCTGATACTATAGCTTATTTCTCATCATCTATTTATCATTCTCATTTAGATGTGTTTTTCCTGGATAGTGTAATTAAAAATACTCTTTTATATGAAGGGTTTTTGCAATTGGTTAAAGGAGATAGTGTTTCTTTTTATCTAAGTGGGGAATCTTTTTGTAGGGATTATTTAAGGAAGGATAGTTGTTTTTTTGATGAAAAGAAAGAGTTGCTAATCAACTTTAGGTTAGAAAATATTATTAAAAGCGAAAAAGAATTGGTGAGCTCTTTTTTGTTGGAGGAAGATGTGTTTATAACTAAAACAATTGAAATTTGGAACAACAACTACGATACGGTTTATAATTATGGTTTAATTAATTGGATTTATATGAATCAATCTTCTGGTGAATCTATTCAACTTAATGATGAAATTAGTGTTCATTACACTTGTAGACTTCCAAATAATGAAATTGTTTATTCAACAGATTCTAATTCGTTTGATCAGTTTATTGTCGGATTAGAAGGGCAAATGATTGAGGGGTATGATTATTTACTTCAGCACCTAAATTATGGTGATCATGTGATTGCCTTAATTCCTTCTTTTTTGGGGTTTAAGGATAAGGGAGGTGTTAACGGAAGAATACCACCAAATACACCACTAATTTTTGATGTGAAAGTTATGCAAAAAAGGAATTAATAGTTGAAGTCAAATTCATCAACAGCAATTAATTCAATGTTGACTTTAATAATATTTGAGAGAAGTTTTCCTTCTTCCTCCATGTCTGGATCGTCTGATTCGTAGTGCCATTTAACAGATAAATTATTTCCACTGTTTTTTAGTTCTTCAAATTTTTTAAATATTTCATAAATTAATTTACTAGACGTTGTATTAAAATATTCTAATTTGAAATCTATTTCTGTATTATCTGAAGGGTTTTCTTTATAGGCGTCTAGCCATTTGAAAATTGGATTATAGGTGTCAAGGGCGTTCTCAGGTAAAGATCTTCCCCATATTTGAAGCTTTCCATTAGGATTGAATAAAACACTTGGATTTTTCCAATCACCTCTTATTTTTAATAATTCCATTTATTGTTTATTAATTCGAATATACTACATTAATTTTTACCCAAGATAAAAATTACAGGTTTCTTATTTAATGAAGGTTTGTTTTTACCCCATTTGCGAATAGGTAATGTTTTTATGTATTCATCGCTTGTGCTTATGCTACAGGCAATACATAGCATTAAATTTTCATTGCAATAAGTAATTAAATCGTTTAATAAGGAGTCGTTTCTAAATGGTGTTTCCATAAAGATTTGGGAGCTTGAATTGTTGCAACTCCTTGCTAGGGATTTGATTTTTTTAATCTTCTCATTTTTGTCAATGGGTAGGTAGCCGTGAAAAGAAAAATTTTGGCCATTTAAGCCGCTTGCCATTAGTGCCATGAAGATAGAACTAGGTCCAATTAATGGAATAACTTTTATGTTTTCTTTATGGGCTAAAGCAACAATTTTGGCTCCAGGATCAGCAATAGCAGGGCATCCAGATTCACTAATCATCCCAATATTTTTTCCCTCTCTGCATGGTTGAAGAAAAGCGTGTATTTCACTTGGGTTGGTGTGTTTGTTTAATTCGTAAAACGTAGTATTGTCTATGTCAAAAGTTGAATCTAATTTCCTGAGGAAACGTCTTGTAGTTTTGATTTTTTCTACAATAAAGTGGTTTAGATTAATTGTTGTTTTGAGGTTTGAAGGTGCAATGAAATTTTCTGGTGAATCTTGTATTTCTCCAATTGTTGTTGGAATCATATATAATGAACCTTTATTCATCTTTTAGATTTTTTATAATTGAATTGCATGCCTTATCTAGAAGCTCAAAAACATGCTCAAATCCATTGTCTCCACCATAGTATGGGTCAGGAACATTGTTGTTGTTAACAGAGTTAACTTCATCTAAAATGAGTTTAATTTTATGTTGATTTTTTTCTGAACTATCAAGCTTTTTTATGTCTTTATAATTGCTTGAATCCATTGCATAGATTACGTCAAATTCTATTAAATCAACAGCTGTTATTTGTCTTGCGCGTTGGTTTTGAATTGATATGCCATTTTTATTGGCAATTTCAATACTTCTTTGATCTGGTTTGTTTCCAATGTGCCATGATCCAGTTCCTGCTGAATCAACCTCTATGTTGTCAAGTTTATTTAGTTTGATTTTGTATTCTAAAATTCCATGTGCTAATGGGGATCTGCAAATATTACCTAAACAAACCATTAGTATTTTCATGATAAATTGAAATTCTAGAAAAAATGTATTCTAATTAATTATTGAATACTGAGCTTTTTTTCTAAATCTACAAGATAAGCTCTGAAATTTTTATCTGTTTCGGAAAGGTTGTTCACAGTTCTACAAGCATGGAGAACTGTAGCATGATCTTTTCCTCCACAGTGCATTCCTATATTGGCTAGCGATGATTTGGTCATCTTTTTGGAGAAATACATTGCAATTTGTCTTGCTTGAACTACTTCTCTTTTTCTAGTTTTTGATTTCATTAATTCAATAGGTAGGTCGAAATAGTCGCAAACTACTTTTTGAATGTATTCAATGGATACTTCTCTTGCTGTATTTTTTACAAACTTATCAATCATCTGTTTGGCTAAGTCAAGAGTGATTGATTTTTTGTTTAATGAAGATTGAGCAATCAATGAAATTAATGCACCTTCTAATTCTCTAATGTTTGATGAAATAGAGTAGGCGAGGTATTCAACTACTTCTTTTGGTAGTTCAATTCCATCAGCATACATTTTCTTTTGAAGGATGGCTATTCTAGTTTCTAGATCTGCTACTTGTAAATCTGCAGAAAGTCCCCACTTAAACCTAGAAAGTAGGCGTTGTTCCATTCCTTGTAGTTCTACAGGAGCCTTGTCAGAGGTTAACACCAATTGTTTTCCGGTTTGATGTAGATGATTAAATATATGGAAGAAAACATCTTGGGTTTTTTCTTTCCCGGAAAAGAATTGAACATCGTCAATTAATAGAACATCAATCATTTGGTAAAAATGAATGAAGTCGTTGGTTGAGTTGTTTTTAACAGAGTCTATAAATTGGTGGGTAAATTTTTCTGATGAAACATACAAAACAGTTTTATTGGGCATTCTGTTTTTTATAGAAATGCCGATGGCGTGTGCTAAATGTGTTTTTCCAAGACCTACACCACCATAGATTAGTAATGGGTTGAAGGCAGTGCCTCCTGGCTTTTCGGCAACAGCGTATCCAGCAGATCTTGCAAGACGATTGCAATCCCCTTCAACAAAATTTTCAAAACTGTAATTGGGGTTAAGGTTGGAGTCAACATTTACTTTACGTAAACCAGGAATTACAAATGGATTTTTTATGGGGTTTGCACTAATGTCTAAAGGCATTGAAACAGATGGATTTTTAATGGCTCTTTTGTCTGATGTAGGTATTTTAATGGTGTAAGGGTTAGTGTTGCCTTGGTTGTTTTCCATTATAATACTGTACTCTAATTTAGCATCTGGCCCTATTTCTTTCCTAATGGTTTTTTTAAGTAATTTGATGTAGTGTTCTTCTAACCATTCATAGAAAAATTGTGAGGGAACCTGGATGGTTAAAACATTTCCTTTAAGCTTAATTGGTTTTATAGGTTCAAACCAAGTTTTGTATGCTTGTAAGGGAACATTATCTTTAACAACTGATAAACAGTTTGTCCACACTTTTTCCAGGGTTTTCGTCATAATTAATCTTTTAAGTGTTTATAGTTAGGCTACTAAAGTGGTCAAAAAAGAAAGTTATACCGGGGCTAGTGGTTTCTAAATTTTAACGTTACAAATATTGACATAAAAAAGTTTAAAAAAAAGTTGAAAAAGGGTTGTTTTTTTAAAATTTTTTACTCTCCTGAGATGCTAAATTTTGGCATAATTTTTAGTACAAAATGTATGTGCGTCTAAATCAATTTGTTGGCTCTTTTTTTTGCTAAAATAAAAATCTATACGTCCTAAATTTAATGCTCCCCAACCTGCTTGATTGATAACTATTTTTTTGTCAATTGCATTTTTTTTAATGGTGGCTTCATTTAAAAAAGTATGCGTGTGTCCACCTATTATTACATCAATATTACTAGTTTTTTTCGATAAATTGATATCTGAAGGCTTATTCTTTTCATTGTAATTATACCCAAGGTGAGAAAGGCAGATAACTAAATCACATTTGTGTTTGTTTTTTAGCAAGTCTGCGTAATGATTAGCAGTGGAGTAAGGGTCAAGGTATTCTGTTGCTCCGTACAATTCTTTTGGGACCAATCCTTCAAGTTTTATTCCTAATCCAAGAAGGCCAATTTTAAGTCCTCCTTTTTGTATTATTTTAAATTTATGAGTTTTATTTTTAAGTATGGTGTTGTCGAAATTATAGTTGCTGCAGATAAATGGAAAATTAGCATGTGGAAGCATGTTTTTAAAACCTTTTAATCCATTGTCAAAATCATGATTGCCCATTGTAGATGCATCGTATTGCATTATGCTCATTAATTTAAATTCTACCTCCCCTTTAAAATAGTTGAAGTAGGGGGTTCCTTGAAAAATGTCCCCTGCATCCAACAGTAAAACGTTTTCTTCTTGTTTTCTAATTGTTTTAATTAACTCAGCAATTTTTATCATCCCACCTTGATTAGGATAGTTCTTGTCATTACTATCAAAAGGGTCAATATGACTGTGCATGTCATTAGTATGTAGTATAGTAAGCTTTATTGTTGACTGTTTTTTCTTTTTGGGTAAAAAACTAAAGCTATTTAGGAAAAGTGTTGCCACACTTCCATAAAACATTTTTTTGAAAAAACTTCTTCTATTCTGATACTTCAATTCTTCCATCTAATTCAGCATCTAAGCTTATTTTTTGTTTTTGTAATAATTTAAGGTAGTCTATAATTGCGTCTCTAAGTAAAACGTTGGTGTTTTCAATGTGATTAGCATTTTTAAAAAAATTCATTTGATCTCCGCCATTGGCTAAGTAATTTGTGGTTACTACTTTGTATTTTTTGGAGTTGTCGAATTCTTTTGTTCCAATAAAAACTCTATAAATATCAGCTCCTATGATTGAAATTCTCATTCCGCTTATTGGAACTCCAGCTTTTCTTGAATTAGATAAAAAAGATTTTTGTTTTATGTAATTAATGAGTTCAATCATCTGATTGCTATCTAATTCAAGAATCACCAACTGATTATCAAACGGCATTAGCTCAAATATTTTCCCTACTGTAATGTCTCCTTTAGGAAGAGATGTTCTAAATCCACCGTTGTTAAGAATGCAAAAGTCAGCATCTTTTTTTAAGAGTTGTCTTGTGGTAAAAAGTGTTAAGTCACAAATAAAATTCCCTAATAATCCTTCGGGAGAATTAACATCCATTTCTATTTTTGAATTGGATATTACTTCATTCATCTGCTTATCGATTTTATTTTTGTATTGAGATAAATCGAATTCTGAAAAATTATCTGTTGACAAGTTATTTTCAATGGCAGTATTCGATGAGTTGATGTGTGTTACCTTGTATGAAGGTTTGCAACTAAGTGTTATTAAAACAACAAAGCCAATTAATAAGATGTGTTTGTAAATGGAAAACTTCACTGAATCAAAAATAAGTATATATAATGTATAATCATCAAGTTAATTTAAGGGTTCGCTATTCTCATACAGATAGAATGGGGTATTGTTATTATGGGAATTATGCTCAATTTTATGAAATAGGAAGGGTAGAGGCCTTAAGAAATTTAGGTTTTAACTATAAAAAAATGGAAGATGATGGAATATTGCTTCCTGTTATTGATTTTTCCATTAAATATTTATCTCCTGCTTTTTACGATGATATGCTTTCAGTTAAAACCTTAATTAAAGAACTTCCAACAGCTCGAATAAAATTTGAGTATGAAACCTTTAATGAGTCAGGAGAAAAGCTTAACTTTGGCACAACAACTTTAGTTTTTATTAATAAGCAAACAAATAAACCTACAAAATGCCCCAAGGAACTAACTGAGAAATTAAAATTATATATATGAAGATTAAGTTACTTTTCACCCTTATAATTCTACTAACTATTAATTTGGTTAGTGCTCAATCATTTAGAACTCTTTTTAAAGAGTCTTTTGCATTATTAGAACAAGATAATTATGAAAAGGCTTTACCAATTTTATTGGAAATGCATGATTTGCAACCTAATAATGCAAATACGAAATTTTCCATTGGAATATGTTATATGAATTCCAAGTTTGAAAAAACTAAAGCCATCCCTTTTTTAGAAGAAGCCCAAAACGATTTAAATCCCTTTTATGAATCTGGAATGGCCTCTGAAAAGAAAGCTCCTTTAGAAGTGCTTAAAATGTTGGGTCAAGCTTATCATCAAAATTATCAGTTTGACTTAGCAATTGACAAACTTCAGTTTTATCGTCAGTTCTTAGACGATAAGAACCTTGTTGAGATTAGAGAAATAAATAGATTGCTTAGAATTTCTGAATTTGGACTTCAAGCATACAATAATCCTAATAACTTTAAAATTACTGCAATTGATGATCTAAATACTGAATTTCCTGAATATAGACCAAAGCTAAATGCTGAGGAAAATTTAATGTTCTTTACCTCTAGAAGGAGTGATGGGTCAAATGCTGTAAAAGATGAAGAAGGAAATTATTATGAAGATATCTATATGTCTGTTAAAGATCATGGTATATGGACAGATCCTGTTTTGGTTCAGGACAAAATAAATACTCAAGGTCATGATGCTTGCTTATACCTTTCTCCTGATGCTCAGCTAATGTATGTTTATCGCTTTAATACAGAAGGAGATGTTGATGGAGGAATCTATCAAGTGAAAAAAGAAGGTGATTCTTGGGGGGAATTAGAACTATTAGATGCATCAATAAATTCTAAATTTTGGGAAACAGATGCAAGTTTAGATACTTATGGTAACATTATCTTTTTTACCAGTGATAGAGATGGCGGTTATGGTGGAAGAGATATTTGGATGATGAAGAGATTGCCTAATGGTGAGTGGGCTGAAGCACAAAATTTAGGAGAAAATATCAATACTGTTTATGATGAAGAGGGACCATACCTACATCCTGATGGAAAAACACTTTATTTTTCTTCTGAAGGTCATCAAACCATGGGTGGACAGGATTTCTTAATGGCTACAATGAATGAAGATGGTACTTTTTCTCAACCTATCAACATGGGTTACCCTACCAATACTGTAGATAATGATTTGTTTTTCTTCCCTTCAGTTTCAGGAACAAAAGCTTATTTTTCTTCTTACAGACAAGGTGGAAAAGGGGATCAGGATATATATGTGATGAACCTTGTAGAAGAAGAAGAAAAAGATTTAGCTGTTTATAAAGGTGTTGTTAGAGATACTTCTGGGCAAGTAGTTAAAGATCTAGTGATTTCAATTTTTGAAGAAAGTTCTGAAGAAAAATATGGTGTCTATAGACCTAATGTTATTACTGGTAGATTTCTATTTATTCTTCAAGCAGGTCATGATTACGAAATTTTATATCAGCTAGGAAAATTATCTACAACTGACTATGTCAATGTACCAGAGGATACTGAAGGAGTTATTGATTACACCAAGGTGGTTACTGTAAATACGGATACTATTACAATTTCTGCTGGTAAGGTTGTTGATGGTGATATTGTTTCAATTGCTATGTTAGATGATGAGTTGGCTAATATAGGAGTAGAAAGTATATCATTAGATGATCAGTCAACGGAGCCTGAGGTTACATCAACGAAGCCTGAGGTTACACCAACGAAGCCTGAGGTTACACCAACAGAGCCTGAAGTTACATCAACGGAGCCTGAGGTTACAACAACGGAGCCTGAGGTTACAACAACGGAGCCTGAAGTTACACCAACAGAGCCTGAGAATTCTGCTCCAATTACCCCTAGCAATCTTCCAGTTCTATATTTTGTATATGAATCTGCTTCTTTGATAGAAGCTTCTGAAAAAGATTTGGATAGGGTATACAACTACATGTTAAAAAATCCTTCTGCCAAGCTAAATATAATTGGACACACCGATAGTAGGGGTGAGCCTGATTTAAATAAGTTGCTTTCTAAAATAAGGGCAAATTCGATTAAGAATAAATTAAATGCTAAAGGTGTTGCCTGGTCAAGAATGACTACTAATGGTATGGGTGAATCAAAACCAGTTGCTGATAATACCAATTCTGACGGTAGTGATAATCCAAAAGGAAGACAACAAAATAGGAGAGTAGAATTTGAATTATTTAAATAATGCTTGCTAAATTAAGTGTTAAAAATTACGCATTAATTGAAAGCCTGGAGATTGATTTTTCTTCAGGCTTTTCTGTTTTCACAGGAGAAACTGGTTCAGGAAAGTCAATATTAATGGGAGCTCTTCAATTATTAATTGGTGAAAGAGCAGATTTTAAATCTCTATTTAACAAAAATCAAAAATGTATCGTTGAGGGGGTGTTTAGTTCGGTAAATTTTTTATCGGAATTGTTGTTAGTAAACGATTTAGATGTTTATAAGGAGCTCATTATAAGAAGAGAGATTCATCCAACTGGAAAGTCTAGGGCATTTGTGAACGACACACCTGTAAAGCTTGAAGTTTTAAAACAAATTGGTTTTTTGTTAATTGATTTTCATGGCCAACACCAGACAAGGCTTTTGTCAGTTCCAGATTATCAATATTCTTTTATTGATAATGTTGGAAAGACATCTTCTGTTCTTAAGAAATACCGCCAGGTTTTCATTAATTATTCAAGAAAGAAAAAACAGCTTCAAGAATTAATTCAAAAAGAACAATCTTTAAACAATAAAAAAGAATTTTTGAGTTTTCAACTTCAGGAACTCAGTAAATATTCTTTTGAAAATTGGGATGAAGATGCCATAAATAAAGAATATGAGTTGTTGTCTAATTTTGAAAGTGTTAAGTTGTTATTTGATCAAATCAATCAATACAATAGCGGTGAGTCTGCTCTAGTTCCTAAATTAAATACTTTAGTTGCTCTAATTTCTGATTTAGGAAAAAAGCTTTCTGATTTTCAAGAATTTGAATCTAGAGCAAATAGCATTTATTTAGAGCTTAATGAATTGTTTGTTGATCTTTCAAAGAAACACCCAGATGCTGATTTTGATCCATATAAAATGGAACAGTTAAATGAAAAGCTTTTAGTTATTAATTCATTATCTAAAAAGTTTAATGTTGATTCGTTGGCAGGGTTAATTCAAAAAAAACAAGAAATTTTAGCTAAGCTTTCTTCTTTTGAAGGAGTTGTCGAAGAAAAAAATCATTTACAAAGTCAGGTCGACTCATTGTATCAAGATTGTATTTCTATTGGCCAACAACTCTATAAAACTAGGCTTGAGAATAATCCCAATATTGAGAACTATCTGTCTAGTACACTTCATAAACTTTCAATGCCTAATGTTAAAATTAAGATAGAACTTCTTCCAACAGATAAGCCGCACAGTTTTGGGATTGATACGCTTTGCATAAAAGTTTCATTAAATAAGGGCTCTAATTTTAGTGCTATTGGTGATGTTGCTTCTGGTGGTGAAATGTCTAGAATCCTTCTGTCCATGAAATCCTTAATCAATAAGGAAAATGCTGTTCCAACCATTATATTTGATGAAATTGATACAGGTGTTAGTGGTAAGGTTGCTAATGAGGTTGGATTTCTTTTAAAAGATCTTTCGATTAACTCTCAGGTTTTTTCAATCACTCATCTTCCTCAAGTTGCTTCTATGGGAAGTTGTCATTTTAAAGTTGAAAAAAATGAAAATGAGTACAGAACGTACACTACTATTTCTAAATTAGATAAAGAAAGTAGAGTACTTGAAATTGCTACAATGTTGGGTGGTACTTCTCCTGGAAAAGCAGCAATAGATAACGCATCTGAATTGTTGAATTAATTTAACGGTTGTCAATTTCATCAACACCAGGATAGTTTGAGCTAGTCCAAGAAAATTGATTCTCTTTAATTGTTTTATTCGATTCTAGTTTGTGAATGGCGAAAATTAAGGTAACTCCATCTTTTGTTTTTATAGTTGCACTTTTAATCCTTTTCTGCTCTAAATTTACTTTTAAAATAACCGTGTGGTATTTTGAATTTTTAACATCAATAGGGAATAGTTTAATTTTTTGAATTTTTTCATTGTTAATGATGGATTCATCTATATAATTAACTTTAAAATTATCTTCCCAAATGGTCATTATCTCACTTGGATTTAGTCCTTCACTTAGATCGTTAATGTCATCAATATAACATTCGTTATCCTCTTTCATATATGTCCAAACAGATTCTCCATCTGAAATTACTTCACGCTCATTGGTTTGGTAATAAAAATTATCTCCACTTAAAATGGCAGATCCTTTTTGAGTTTCATTAATATCTTGGCTTTTGATTCCTAATGAAAAGTCAAATGACATGTTTTTATAAGAATTGGTTTCCCAACTTATTACATTTAAAATTTCTTTGGCTTTTTGCTCATTATCCTGAGCGGTTATAAATGGAACGATTAGAAATGTCGTTATTATAAGAATAAGATTCTTTTTCATTTTATTTTATTTTTCCTTGTTCACGTAAGTCATTCAAAAACTGTTCCAAAGCTAATGAATCTGGAAGCAAAACCTCTCTAGCTTTACTTCCTCTGCTTGGTCCAACAACACCTAATGCTTCTAGCTGATCGATTATTCTACCTGCTCTATTGTATCCTAATTTTAATTTTCGTTGAATAAGTGATGCTGATCCTTGTTGGTTCAACACAATAACTTCAGCAGCATCTTCAAATAAAGAATCAAGGTCATCGTCTATTTCTTTAATCTCATTTGCCTCATCAATGTATTCAGGCAATAAAAGAGCGCTGGAATAACCTCTTTGTGAGCCTATAAATTCATTAATGGCATCAACTTCTGGAGTATCTACAAAACCACATTGAAGTCGTATCATTTCACTTCCAGAAGAATACAACATATCTCCTCTACCAATAAGCTGATCTGCTCCACCGGCATCTAAAATGGTTCTGGAGTCTATTTTTGAAGTTACTCTAAAAGCAATTCTTGCAGGGAAATTTGCTTTGATGGTTCCTGTAATTACATTTACAGAAGGTCTTTGGGTGGCAATAATTAAATGAATACCTATTGCTCTTGCTAGTTGTGCAATTCTAGCAACAGGTGTTTCAATTTCCTTTCCTGCAGTCATTATTAAATCTGCAAACTCATCAACTACTAAAACAATATATGGAAGGTATCGATGACCTTTTTCAGGATTTAGCTTTCGATTTATGAACTTTTGATTGTATTCTTTAATGGTTCTTACCATTGCGTTTTTAAGTAATTCATACCTGGCTTCCATCTCTACACATAAGCTGTTGAGGGTATTTACTACTTTTTTAGTATCGGTGATGATTGCCTCTTCTTCATCGGGAAGTTTTGCTAGAAAATGTCTTTCAATTTTATTGTAAATAGTAAGCTCCACTTTTTTGGGGTCAATCAAAACAAATTTTACTTGAGAAGGATGCTTCTTATATAAAATAGACACTAGAATAGCATTTAATCCAACTGATTTACCTTGACCTGTGGCTCCAGCCATTAAAAGGTGAGGCATCTTAGTTAAGTCTGTGATAAGTGATTCATTGGAAATTGTTTTTCCCAATGCAACGGGAAGTTCAAGGTCAGAGTTTTGAAATCGATCAGAAGCAATTAGTGCTCTCATAGAAACAATGTCTGGATTGGAATTAGGTACTTCAATACCAACAGTTCCTTTTCCTGGCATTGGAGCTATTATTCGTATTCCTAGAGCAGAAAGACTTAAGGCTATGTCGTCTTCAAGATTTTTAATTTTAGATATTCGAACACCAGCAGCAGGAACAATTTCATATAAAGTAACAGTTGGACCAATAGTGGCTTTAATTTTTGAGATACTAATTTTATAGTTACTTAATGTTTCAATAATTTTATTTTTATTGCGCTCTAATTCTTCTTTGTTTACACTAATATTCCCATCTCCATGCTCCTCTAAAAGATCAATATTTGGTAGCTGATATTGAGATAATTCTAGTTTTGGATCAAATTCACCAAACTCTTTAACCTTGTCAGATATCTCGTCATCAGAAAGTTTGTTTTCTTCTTTGCCAACTTCTACAGAAAAATCTTGATCATCATTGGTTTTTTCATCAGAATTGGTTTTTAAAGTTTCTTTAGCTACACTAGATTCTTTTTCTTTTAACTCAAACTCTTTTTCAATAGCAGTAATTTCATTTTCTTCTGTATCATCTTCACTATCTAAATCTATAGGTTTGTGGATAACATCAGTTACTATTTCGTCTTCAGAAATGGTGTTTACTGCAGTGAATTCATTCTCATCGATAAATTCTTCTTCAGTTTTTTTAGCTATAATTTTTTCCAACCATTTGAAAGATGGGTTAAACAGTAAAACTAAAGAGATAAAGCCTGAAAAAACAATAAAGAACCCAGTCCCTAAAAAGCCTCCAATTCCACTAAGCCAATTGGCTATTGATAACCCATATAGTCCACCTAAAAAATCATAGGAAGATTGTTGGAAAATAAAACCAGCTGTCATACTTATCCAAATAACACCAACAAGACTTATTTTAAGGGATTTTACAATAGATATTGCTTTAAATTTAAATAGAATTCTAGCTCCTAAAAGCAGAGAAATGTAACAAAAGAAATAGGAAGATATTCCAAACCACACCTTTAGGAATTTATGAGCAGTAAAAGCACCAAGTTTACCAAGCCAGTTTTTTACAAGAATATCATCTGAAGAAAAAACAAAAGAAAATGACTGGTCATTAACCAAACTATAATCATTTTTCCATGTAAAAAGGTAGGAAGTAAATGAGATGAATAGGTAGAATCCAATTAGGATAAAGATCAGTCCTATTGATTTGTGCAATCTTTCATCCTTGCAAAAAGCAATAAGCTTAGTTATTAAGTTTGATGTAGCTTTAAAAAAGTTCTTTAATACATTCTTCTTTTTTTTCTTTGACTTAGAATTGAATCCTTTGTTTGCTTTGTAAATGTTTTTATTCCTTGACATACCTTTAACAAAAATAACTTTTGACAGAAAAAAATCTGAAAGAAATCAATAGTATTGTTAACTATCTTGTGTTAGAAAAAGAAAAAATAAATCATAGGTTATTGTCCCATCATACTTTTAAAATCTTCAAGAGATAGTTTTTGATAGTCATTAGGAATTAGAAAAAGATCTTTGGATAATTTTTCATTTGTGATTTCTATAGCTAAAAAAGTTATGGTCATTCCATTAGTGTTTATAGCGTATTCAAGTGGAAATCCATCAAGATGTTTGAATTGAGAGTTAAAAGACGGTGATATCTCTTCAGAATAAAAAACATCTATTGCAACAGAATCTTGGTCTTGCTCATTGTATATAGTGTATATGGCTTTTTTACAAAGGTAGCCAGCTATATTTTTGGATTCTTCAGCGTAAATGATGCTTGGTTTATTTGTTGATGTTTCCTTATTTTCTTCATTGCTAACCTCGATTGCCATTTTTTGGCCCATCATGTTCATCAAAAGAGTAGATTCACCAGATTTAGAATTGGATATTACAATTTGATCACCCATAGCTGTTTTTTGTTCTACTCTTGAATAGTCTTTTTTACAATAAGTAATCATTTCATTGGGTAGCATACTTCTTTGTGGCTCCATGATTTCAGGAAGCTCATAGTCCAAAGTATATTTAATGGAGCCTTCAAATTTTTGACTTAATAAATTTGATGTTAAAAGAAAGAAAAGAAAGTAGAGCGTAATTTTTTTCATAGAAAGATTAGATTAGGAATGCGGCAAAAATTTCATTCATTTTTTGCCAATATACATCAAATGTTACTTCTTCGTAGTTGTTTGGAACAGAAAAACAACTATCTGCAATAGAAGTTTTTTCATAAGAGTATGCTTTAAACTGCATATTTAGTCCAAATTGAGCAACTTCATAATTGGTAAGCACCCCTTTTAGATGACTAAATTGATTCCCCCAATTACTGTTTTTAATTTTTATTGCTTTGGTTTCGTTTAAAAGTACGTCTCTTCCATCTTTCAACTGGTCAAAAACACCATAATGTCTTTTACATATAACTCCCATAACAGAATCTTTGTATGGTGAAGTGATGATTTCAGGAGTAGGGTAATGGTCTTCTAACATTTGCTCTACCTGCTTTTTGTTAAGTGTGGTATAAATTTTTTCTGGATGAAGATTTAGGAGCATTACCATTTTCTTTGTATTACAATCAGTAATTACCGAAGAGGTGAAAAAATTGCCCACGGAAACTTCATTTTTATAGACGTTATCTTTAAATGACATGGTCATTTTTTTTGGTATAACTCTTTCCATATAGGAAGCATAATTTTTTACGGGATAACTTATGTTAAAGTTTATAATTCCTTCATCAATAGACTTTGGTGAATAATCAACATTTTCGCAAGAGCACAGCAATGAAATAAGTACACAAAGAAGAAGCTGATTTAGTTGTTTCATTTTTTAAGAAAATCTATAATTGGGGTTAAAATAGAGATTTTATTTAAATTATATTTAACAAAAACGATATATAGCACATTTAGTTGCTTTACTTAAATTAGGTTGAAATGATTTAGAAGCAATGGCTATAATCAATTGTGTATTGTTGTCGATGATGATTTTATTGCAATCTAAAATTTTACATCCATAGATTGTTTTCCCAATTTTTTTGGGATTATTGGTAATCCAGCTAAAAGTAACCTTATTCTGAATTAAAAGCTGCGCTATGGCCTTTGATTTTTTACCGGCTCCCCATACTATCAACTGTTTATTGCTGTCCAATTCGTATTTTATAAAATAATGTATTTTGATTTTTGGGAATGCATTATTGGAATAATTGGCATTTGTTCTTGAGGTTCTATCTGGATAATCTCTCCAGTGATGAAGTGTTTTATTAGATCCAATTACTTTTAGTTTGCCATAAAACATTCGAAAGGTTAAATCGTAATCTTCTGGATAAATAGTAGAGTCAAAGGCCCCAATTTTCAGTAAATCAGCTTTGTTGAGCATCCAGCATGGGGAGGGGATTACACATTCTTTGTAAAGTTGAGAGAAATTGGCATTATTTCTAGTTAAGTTGTTTAACCATTTTTCGTAATTTAAGTATCCTTCGTTGAGTTTTTTACTTGTTGAAAAATATTTTACTAGTCCAGTAGCAACATATCCATTTTGGTGTTGAGTTAGCAGTTTTACTAATTGATCTAATTTTTCATTGCCCATTATATCATCCGCATCCATTCTAGTTATAAGGGTTCCATTGCTTTTTTTTAGCGCAATTTTTAGGGCATTGATGATTCCATTTTTGTTGTTTTCATAAACTTTTATCCTAATGTCTTTATTTTGATAATTTATCAAAATATCTTTTGAAAAGTCTGTAGAGTGATCATTTACAGCGATTAGTTCCCAGTTGAGATAGCTTTGATTTACTATTGAGTCTAAACATTCATTTAGATATGGAGCTGCATTTTTTACAGGCATTAAAATAGAAACTAGTGGGTTTTTCATGTGTTGGTGAACGCTAAAATTCTTCTTTAAGGATTAATTCAATTCAAAGACCTAGTTTCCAAGGATTTGATTTTTATATTTGCATCACAAAATACGCTAAAATGTTCGAAAATCTTTCCGATAAATTTGAAAGAGCTTTTAAAGTTCTTAAGGGACAAGGTCAAATTACAGAAATAAATGTTGCTGAAACACTAAAAGAGGTTCGTAGAGCACTTCTTGAAGCAGATGTTAATTTCAAAACCTCTAAAGAATTTGCCAATAAGGTAAAAGAAAAGGCGCTTGGTCAAAATGTTTTAAATTCCATTTCTCCTAGTCAATTGCTGATTAAGATTACACATCAAGAGCTAGTAGAGTTGATGGGGAATCAAAATGAGGAAATTAACATCAAAGCTAACCCTGGTATTGTGTTGATGTCCGGACTGCAAGGTTCTGGAAAAACTACTTTTTCAGGAAAGCTAGCCAACTATTTAAAAACAAAGAAGGGAAAAAAACCACTTCTTGTTGCTTGTGATGTTTACAGACCTGCTGCCATTGATCAGCTTCATGTTGTAGGGGATTCTATTGGTGTTGAAGTTTTTTCAGATAAGGAAAATAAAAATCCTGTTTCTATTGCTCAAAATGCTATTGATTACGCCAAGAAAAATGGCTTTAACGTAGTAATTGTAGATACTGCTGGACGATTAGCTGTTGATGAGCAGATGATGAATGAAATTCAAGAGGTTAAAAATAAAATTAAGCCTACTGAAACCCTATTTGTTGTTGATTCAATGACGGGTCAAGATGCGGTTAATACGGCCAAAGCCTTTAACGAAAAGGTTGATTATGATGGAGTAGTGCTTACAAAACTTGATGGAGATACTAGAGGTGGTGCTGCTATTTCAATAAAATCTGTAGTGAATAAGCCAATAAAATTTATTGGTACTGGTGAGAAGATGGATGCTATTGATTTATTTCATCCAGAAAGAATGGCAGATCGAATCTTGGGGATGGGTGATGTGGTTTCTTTGGTGGAAAGGGCTCAGGAGCAATTTGATGAGGAAGAGGCTAAGAAATTACAGCGAAAAATAAAGAAGAATACGTTTGATTTTAACGATTTTAAAAGCCAGATTAATCAAGTACAGAAAATGGGCGACATGAAAGATATTGTAGGAATGATACCTGGAATGAAAAAAGCCCTAAAAAATACTGAGATTGACGAAAATGCCTTTAATCCTATTATTGCAATGATCGATTCTATGACTCCCAAGGAAAGATCTATGCCTCAGCTTATTAATCAAAGCAGAAGAAAACGAATTGCTTTGGGTAGCGGCACTTCTCTACAAGAGGTAAATAAATTGATGAAGCAGTTTACTGAAACTAAAAA
The DNA here is from genome assembly GCA_002716065.1 of Crocinitomicaceae bacterium. Taxonomy (GTDB): domain Bacteria; phylum Bacteroidota; class Bacteroidia; order Flavobacteriales_D; family Parvicellaceae. The sequence goes on from PAZE01000037.1 coordinate 18,962, forward strand.
GATGATGAAGCTCATGAGTAATAAGAAGAATATGATGAATATGATGAGTCAATTCAAGAAAATGGGTGGTAGGATGCCTTAATTCATTACATTAGAGTATGAAAATTATAGATGGTAAAAGTACTTCTTTGCAAATTCAAGATGAACTTGCCAAAGAGGTTGAAGAAATTAAATCTTCGGGTGGTAAGGTTCCTCATTTAGCTGCTGTTCTAGTAGGTGATCATGGGGCTAGTCTAACTTATGTAAATGCTAAGGTAAAGGCATGTGAGCGTATTGGTTTTGATTCAACTTTAGTAAGGTTAGATGCATCAATAACTCAACAAGAGTTATTAAATGAAATAGATAAGCTGAACAATAATGCTGCTATTGACGGATTTATTGTACAGCTTCCTCTTCCAGATCATATAGATGAAGCTAAAGTTACTATGGCAATCTCACCTGAAAAAGATGTTGATGGTTTTCATCCACAAAATGTGGGTAGAATGAATTTGGGAATGTCAACCTATTTGCCTGCTACTCCTAATGGGGTTTTGGAGTTGTTAAAAAGGTACGAAATAGAAACTTCAGGTAAAAAGTGTGTAGTTATGGGAAGAAGTCATATTGTTGGTTCTCCTATGAGTATTTTAATGTCTCAAAAGGATTATCCTGGCAATGCAACTGTCACCTTGGTTCACAGTAGAACAAAAGATGTAAAATCAATCACTAAAGAGGCGGATATTCTAATTGTTGCTCTTGGTGTTCCAGAATTTGTAACTGCTGATATGGTTAAAGAGGGTGCTGTTGTTATTGATGTTGGAATTCACCGAATTGAAGATGATTCTGCCAAGCGTGGTTTCCGTTTAAAAGGTGATGTTAAATTTGATGAAGTTTCTGCTAAATGTTCTTATATTACTCCAGTTCCTGGTGGTGTAGGTCCAATGACCATTGCATCACTTTTAATGAATACATTAAAAGCTGTAAAACATACATATGAATAAGATTTTAATTGCCAATAGAGGAGAAATCGCACTAAGGATAATGCGTACATGTAAAAAAATGGGTATTTCTACTCTTGCTATTTATTCAGAGGCGGATAAATATGCACCATTTGTTCAATTTGCAGATGAGGCTGTTTGTGTTGGCCCCCCTCCTAGTAGTCAAAGCTATTTATTGGAAGATAAGATTATAGCTCTTGCTTTGGAAAGAAACGTGGATGGAATCCATCCTGGTTATGGTTTTTTAAGTGAGAATGCTCAGTTTGCCCAAAAAGTTACTGATGCTGGAATAATTTTCATAGGACCCAAACCCTATGCTATTAAAGTAATGGGTGATAAGTTGGAGGCTAAGAATGCAGTTAAGGATTATAATATTCCGATGGTTCCTGGAGTTGATCATGCTATAGAGGATGTTGATAGTGCTTTAGAAACTGCAAAGCAAATTGGGTTCCCTATTTTAATTAAAGCTGCAGCAGGTGGTGGTGGTAAAGGAATGCGTATTGTTGAAAAGCAGGAAGATTTCAAGCAGCAAATGGATCGAGCAGTAAGCGAAGCAATTAGTTCTTTTGGTAATGGAGCCGTTTTTATTGAAAAATATGTAGGGTCTCCTAGGCATATCGAGATTCAAATTTTGGCTGATTCTCATGGTAATGTTGTTCACCTTTTCGAAAGGGAGTGTTCTGTTCAACGAAGGCATCAGAAAGTAATTGAAGAGGCTCCTTCTGCTGTTTTAACGCCTGAACTTCGTGAGCAAATGGGTGTTGCTGCTTGTGATGTTGCTAAAGCCTGTGATTATGTTGGTGCTGGAACTGTTGAATTTTTGTACGACAATGGAAGCTTTTACTTTTTGGAAATGAATACGCGTTTACAGGTAGAGCACCCTGTTTCTGAGCTAATTAGTGGTGTTGATTTGGTTCAAGAGCAAATCAAAATTGCAAGAGGACAGGAGCTTTCTTTTTCGCAGGAAGATTTATACATTAATGGACACTCATTAGAGATTAGGGTTTACGCTGAAAATCCTAAAAACAATTTTTTGCCTGATATTGGTAATTTACAAGTTTACAAAAGACCATCAGGTGATGGTGTTCGAGTAGATGATGCATTAGAAGAAGGAATGGATATACCTATTCATTATGATCCCATGATTGCTAAGCTGATTGTTCATGCTGAAAATAGAACTCAAGCAATTGCAAAAATGACTAAGGCCATAAGAGATTATGATATTGTTGGTGTTGAAACCACTTTGGATTTTTGTGATTTTGCCATTAATCATCCGGCTTTTGTTTCTGGAGATTTCGATACTCATTTTGTAGATAATTACTTTACAGATCCTTCAAAGCAGCTATCTGCAGATGAAGATTCTATTCAGGCAGCAATGGCAGCGGGTTATTTGTTGATATCTAATAAATTAAACCATCAGGCATACGTTCCTGGTAATTTTTCCGTTTGGAAATTAAGTAGGTAATAAGCTAGATTCTGTCTTATTGTCAGTTTTTTGTCATTTAAATTCTAGTAAAAACTGACATTTTTTTTCTTTTTAGCGTGTTTTTTGTCTTGGCATAGGAATTGACCTGTTTGATAACGAACAAAAATTCAACTAATTAAAAATATTAAAATGGGAAAAATTATTGGTATAGATTTAGGGACAACCAACTCATGTGTTTCTGTTATGGAGGGTAATGAGCCAGTTGTAATTCCTAACAGCGAAGGAAAAAGAACTACACCTTCAGTAGTTGCATTTGTTGATGGTGGAGAAAGAAAGGTTGGTGATCCTGCAAAAAGACAAGCGATAACAAATCCTGAAAAAACGATTTATTCTGTTAAACGATTCATGGGTAATCGATTTGATGAAGTTTCGAAAGAAATTAAAAGGGTTCCTTATAAAATTATTAAGGGAGACAACAATACTCCTAGAGTTCAAATAAGCGATAGAAAATATTCTCCTCAAGAAATTTCCGCTATGATTCTTCAGAAAATGAAGAAAACTGCAGAAGATTACTTAGGTCAGGAGGTTTCTGAGGCAGTTATTACTGTTCCTGCTTATTTTAATGATGCACAAAGACAAGCTACTAAAGAAGCTGGTGAGATTGCTGGTTTAAAAGTAGAGCGTATTATCAATGAGCCTACTGCTGCTGCTCTGGCTTATGGAATGGACAAGTCAGGAAAAGACATGAAAATTGTAGTTTTTGACTTTGGTGGTGGAACTCATGATGTTTCTATCTTAGAATTAGGAGATGGTGTCTTTGAAGTGCTTTCTACTGATGGTGATACTCATTTAGGTGGTGATGATGTTGATGAGAAAATCATCAATTGGTTGGCTGATGAGTTTAAAAACGATGAAGGGCTAGATTTAAGAAAAGATCCAATGGCGTTGCAACGTCTTAAGGAGGCTGCTGAAAAGGCTAAAATTGAACTTTCTTCTTCTGCTTCAACTGAGATTAATTTACCTTATATAATGCCTGTTGATGGTGTTCCTAAGCACTTAGTTAGAACATTGTCAAAAGCAAAATTTGAGCAATTAATTGATGATTTAGTAAAAAGAACTATTGAGCCATGTAAGTCTGCAATGAAAAGCGCTGGATTGTCAACATCTGATATTGATGAGATTATATTAGTTGGTGGTTCAACTAGAATTCCCGCTATTCAGGATGCTGTAGAGAAATTTTTCGGCAAAGCTCCTTCAAAGGGTGTTAATCCTGATGAGGTGGTTTCTTTAGGTGCTGCTATTCAAGGTGGGGTGTTAACTGGAGAGGTTAAAGATGTTCTTCTTTTAGATGTTACTCCATTATCATTAGGTATTGAAACTATGGGAGGTGTATTCACAAAATTGATTGATTCAAATACTACTATACCTACTCAAAAATCTCAAGTATTTTCAACAGCGGCTGATAATCAACCTTCTGTTGAAATACATGTGCTTCAGGGAGAGCGTGCAATGGCAAATGACAACAAAACAATTGGAAAATTCCATTTGGATGGTATTCCTCCATCTCCAAGAGGAGTTCCTCAGATTGAGGTTTCTTTTGATATTGATGCCAACGGAATTATCAATGTTAAAGCCACTGATAAGGCAACCAACAAAGAACAATCAATTCGAATTGAAGCTTCCTCAGGTCTTTCTGAAGAAGAAATTAATAAGATGAAGCAAGAAGCTGAGGCTAATGCGGATGCTGATAATAAAATCAAAGAAGAGGTTGAGAAGGTTAATGCTGCAGATAGCTTGATTTTCCAAACAGAAAAACAGCTTAAAGAATATGGCGATAAAATTCCTGAGGATAAAAAGAAGCCTATTGAGGAAGCGTTAGAAGAGCTTAAAACGGCTCATTCTTCAAAGGATATTCCAGCGATAGATGCTGCCATGGAAAAATTAAATACGGTTTTCCAAGCTGCTAGTCAGGATATGTATAAAGCTTCGGGAGCAGATGCTGCTGGTGCTGAAAATCCAGATGCTGCTGCAAAAGATTCAAAAACATCTGATGAAGAAGTTGAAGATGTAGATTTTGAAGAAGTCTAACTCGTTACAA
>PAZE01000038.1 GCA_002716065.1 Crocinitomicaceae bacterium
TCTTATGCCAAGTAAGTCAGCAGCAGCTAAGTAAAGCGCTCTTCCCTATAGGAGAATTACAAAAAGCTGAGGTTAGAAAAATAGCCAAAGAAATTGGCCTTAATACAGCCGATAAAAAAGATTCCCAAGGGCTTTGCTTTATTGGAAAAGTAAAGCTTCCTGTTTTTCTACAACAGCAGCTAGCTCCAAAAGAAGGAAAGGTTATTGAAATACCCGCAGGCTACAACGAATACACTTACAAAGACACCGCAATAGAAACCTTATGCAAGCCTTATAGCCACAAAGAAACTGCTGGTGAAAAAGTAGGTAATCATAACGGTGCTCATTACTATACCATAGGCCAGCGAAAAGGATTAAACATTGGAGGTACTACAGAGCCACTTTTTGTAATAGACACAGACACCAATAGCAATATCATCTACACAGGTCAAGGAGAAAATCATCCTGGTTTATATAGAAAAGGATTGTTTGTTGCCAGCAAGGACATTCACCAAACAAGAGAGGATCTTGCCCTTAAAAATGGAAAAAGCAAAGCGTTTCTTTGTAGAATACGTTACAGACAAGAGCTCACCAAAGCTACCTTTCACAAAAAAGAGGATGGCATTTATGTAATCTTTGATCAACCACAAAGAGGAATCACTCCTGGGCAGTTCATTGCCTGGTACTTAAAAGACGAGCTTATTGGCTCTGGTGTTATAAATGGGTAGCTATTCTTTTTTCCAGTTGTTAATTATTCCTCTACCTGGAGTATAAGGAACATTATTCTCATCCAAGTAATTTTCTAAATCCTCCACTTGCTTCTGCAAATCGGCAAGCTCTACAATAAGTGAGGTGTAAGAATCACCAGCAGAATCATACAACACCTTATTGGTTTGTGTTGGAGCAGATCTACTTCTCCACATGTTCCAAATAATAAGACCTACGCTTCCATAAATGGATTCATTCTGCTCAATATCTCTTTTAGATAATGATGGATCTCCATACAATGAAATGCTTATTTCATCTGCTTTTTGCTCTAAGGATTTTACCTCCTTAATTTTTGAAATATCTAGGTTAGGATACATCTTAAGAGCAGATTTAACATATTTTACTCTTTCATTTAAATTGGCAAGCACTTTAGAAGAACCATCAACAGCACGTCTTAGCTTCTCCACCTTAACTTGAAAAGCAAGCGTTTGCCCTTTATCCTCAACTGGAATAGTCATGTTCTCCAGCCACTTGCAAGTAAAAGGAGTTTTATCAACAAGTAAAGATGCTTCAGCATTCACTACCTTATGCATGGATACGTAGTATTTTCCAGGAAGAGCTAATGGGCCAGAATTGGCCTCTCCATACCTACCAGGTTCGGAAGATTTTAGCTCAATAGCACTTCTTGGAGACATTCTAAAATCCCAAACAATTCGTTGCAAACCTAGTGTTGGATTTTGAATCATTTTTCGAATTTCATCTCCTGCCTCATTGTATATGGTAAAGAGCAAATATGGTTTTTCTTCTCTATCTTCTTTACGTAAAGTTTCAAGTGAAGGATAAGGAACATCTTCCCCTTTTTTAATGAGCTTAGCTTCAGCTTTTTGTCTTAATTCTTTACTTGTTTGTAAAGTATCGTTAAAGAAATACGTAATCACAGCTCCAAGAGGTGGATTTTTTGCTGTATAGTGCGATTCTCCCTGAGATCCTTTACCTCGAAGCCCTAACGGCCTAGAATCAATATACATAAGTGCATCCTTAACAGGATAAATGTGCGCTTTTGATTCTAAAGTTGGTGCAATATTTCGAAGTGGAGAGTAATCATCTAACACGTAAAACCCTCTACCAAAACTAGCTACCACCAAATCATTTTCTCTTTTTTGTATTTCTAAATCTCTAACGGCTATTGTAGGCAAACCTGCTTTAAGCTGTTTCCATTCACCTCCACCATCTACAGAAAAAAACACTCCAAACTCAGTACCCACAAAAAGTAAATTTGGATCTATATGATCTTCTGCAACATCATAAACTGAACCTCTTTCAGGAAGGTTAGAAGATATAGATTTCCAAGATTCTCCCTTATCATTACTCACCATTAAATAAGGCTTAAAATCTCCTTTTTTATGATTATTAAACACTGCGTAAACCTTATCTTTACTATGAGATGAAGCTAACAAAGCATTTACATAAGTCATTTCAGGAATTTTCTTAAATGAATCAAATTTTTTCCAGCTACCACCAGCATCTTCACTAACATGAATTAATCCATCATCACTACCTACATAAATTAAGTCTTCCTGAAGCGGAGATTCATCTAGTGCAACAATGTTACCAAACATAGTAGTAGATTTATTTTTCATAATAGCATCGGCACTTTGAACTCTACCCATAACAGGCAATTGATTTCGGTCCATATTTCTACTTAAATCACCACTAATGCATTTCCAGCTGTCTCCTCTATTATCACTTCTAAAAAGCTTGTTGGCAGCAAAATATAATCGCTTAGCACTATGCGGGCTAATAATAAGCGGTGCATCCCAATTCCATCGAAGAGCAGACTCCCCTTTTTGAGCCATAGGTTTAATACCCACATTCTCCCCTGTTTGCTTGTCGTATCTAGCCAACCAACCGTATTGAGATTGAGAATAAACAATATTTGGATTTTCAGGATCTATAGCTGCTTCAAATCCATCGCCTCCCTTAGTAATGTACCAATCGGAATTCATAATTCCATGGTTAGTAGTTGTCCTAGAAGGACCACCCAAACTATTGTTGTCTTGAGTTCCTCCATAAATATTGTAAAAAGGAGTATCGTTATCTAGAGCAACTTTATAAAATTGAGTAATGGGCAAGTTGGGTTTATAGTGCCAGTTGGCTGCATGATCCCATGTTTCATAAACACCTCCATCACAACCAACAATCCAATGATTGGTATTTAATGGATTAATCCATATACAGTGATTGTCTACATGTTTGCTTTTTTCACCTGTTGCCTTAACGGTTTTCCCACCGTCTTCAGTATGATGCAGCCAAGTATCCATAAAAAAGACTTTGTCTTTATCCAACGGATCACAAACCACTTCTTGGTAGTAGTTTCCGCTTGTACAATACTTATTTACTTTGTTCCAGCTAGCTCCTTTATCGGTAGATTTATACAGCCCTTTTTGCTTTTTTTCAGCTTCTACAAGGGCATAAATGTAGTTGGGATTAGCAGGAGAAATATCCATTCCAATTCTTCCTTTTATAGCCGATGGCAATCCGTTTGTTAGCGTATCCCATGACGCTCCTCCATTTGTAGACTTATACATTCTAGAACCTGGTCCACCGCCAACATAAGTAAATACATGTCTTCTTCTCTGATGGGCAGTTGCGTACATAATGTCAGAATTTGTAGGGTCTATGTGTACTTCGTTAATACCTGTATGCTCATCCACCTTTATAGAAAGTTTCCAAGTTTTTCCACCATCAGTAGTTTCATATAATCCTCTTTCACCACCTTTACTCCAAAGAGGTCCGTAAGCAGCTACAAAAACATGGTTTGAATTCGATGGATCTATTACAATCATTCCAATGTGCTCAGAATTCTTAAGCCCCATATTTTTCCAAGATTTACCTCCATCTAAACTTCTATAAACTCCATCTCCATAAGCAACACTTCGCTGGTTATTGTTCTCACCAGTACCTACCCAAATAACATTTTCATTAGAAGGATCTATAGCAATACAGCCAATACTGTAAGAGGATTGCCCATCAAATACAGGATGGTAGGTGTTTCCAGAATTAGAAGTTTTCCACACACCACCTGAAGCAACCGCTAAGTAATACTCACTTGTGTTGTTAGGATTAACGGCAATATCGGCAATTCTACCTGCAGTAAGGGAAGGTCCTATGGACCGAAATTTCAGTCCAGAAAGAGAAGACTTTTGAACTGTAGATTTTTCTTTTTTATTGTCTTTTTTTCCAGGACTTGGAGACGCTGTAAAAGCTAGTGCAAGGGAAAGGGAAATTATCTTGAGCATAATTATTTTTTTTTGCGTGAATTTACAATTTACTTTGAAATATAGGCTACTTAAACATATCGCTTTTTTCAATTGGATAAGCATTCATTGTTGCGATACCTACAGCAAGTAAAAGATTATCTTGATTATAGATTTTACCTTCTACAACAATTATTCGTTTTCCAGCTTTAAGTATCTTACCAACCCCCTTAAGCCGATCATTTAAAAAAGCGGGCTGCAGAAAGTTTAATTTCATCTCAACAGTAGAAACCAAATTTCCATTTTTTGATGCTTCCTCTAAAGCAGCTACACCAACAACACCATCCATCATAGCAGCTAGTAGTCCACCATGAGCAGCAGTTTTAGTAGCAAGGTGTTTTTCAGTAATGGTAACATCGTAGATAATATCTCCAGTAGCATCTAATCGATACTGCATATCTAAGAGCTTTCCAAACTTATTGGTTTGAGAATACTTTTTTACAATTTCTTCATTCATACTTGCAAATTAAACGAATAATTTAATTTATAGATAAGTTAATCACTACCAAATAATTATATTTGCCCACCTAATTAACCAACAATGATTAAAGTTACGTTACCGGATGGTTCAGTAAGAGAAATGGAAAAAGGTTCATCTTCTTTAGATGTTGCCAAAAGCATAAGTGAAGGATTGGCAAGGAATGTGCTTGCAGCAGAAGTAGATGGTGAGGTATGGGATCTTACTAGAAACCTTGAAAAAGACGTAAACCTAAAGCTACTTTCGTTCAATGACAAAGAAGGTAAATCTACCCTATGGCACAGCTCAGCCCACTTAATGGCTGAAGCGTTAGAGTTTTTCTACCCTGGAATAAAACTAGCAATTGGCCCCCCTATTGAGAATGGCTTTTATTACGATGTTGACTTTGGAGATTATGAAATATCTGAAAAAGACTTTCCTAAAATAGAACAAAAAATTCTTGAACTTGCTAGAGAGAAAAATCAATACATAAGAGAAGAAATTTCGAAAAAAGAGGCTATCGATTATTTCACTAAAAAGCAAGATCAGTATAAACTTGAATTATTGGAAAACCTTGAAGATGGCAACATTACATTCTACAAGCAAGGCAACTTTACCGATTTATGCCGTGGTCCTCATATTCCACATACTGGCTTTATAAAGGCAGTTAAATTAATGAACATTGCTGGTGCCTACTGGAGAGGAGATGAAAACAATAAGCAATTAACACGAATTTATGGTGTAAGCTTCTTAAAAAACAAAGAGCTTACCCAGCATCTTCATTTGTTAGAAGAAGCTAAAAAAAGAGACCATAGAAAGCTGGGGAAAGAATTAGAGCTATTTACTTTTTCTGAAAGAGTTGGACTTGGACTTCCGCTATGGCTTCCTAAAGGAGCGGCCCTTAGAGAAAGGTTGATAGATTTTATGAAAAAGGCTCAAACCGCTTCTGGATATTTACCTGTGGCATCTCCTCACATTGGACACAAAGATTTGTATGTTTGCTCTGGACATTACGACAAATATGGAGAAGATTCTTTTCAGGCCATAAACACTCCTAACGAAGGTGAGGAATTCCTATTAAAACCCATGAATTGCCCACATCACTGTGAGGTATTTAAAGCTTCTCCTAAATCTTACAAGGATCTTCCAGTAAGGTATGCAGAGTTCGGAACGGTATACAGATACGAACAAAGTGGTGAGCTTCATGGTTTAACTCGAGTAAGAGGCTTTACTCAAGATGATGCTCATATATTTTGCAGACCAGATCAGCTAGAAGATGAATTTAAAAAAGTAATTGATCTAGTATTGTATGTATTTAAGGCGCTAGATTTTAAAGACTTTGTGGTACAAGTTTCTTTAAGAGACAAAGAAAACACCGATAAATATATTGGCGCTGAAGAAAATTGGGAAAAAGCTGAAGCTGCAATTCTAAAAACCGCATCAGAGAAAAATTTAGAAACAGTTGTTGAATATGGAGAGGCAGCTTTTTATGGTCCAAAGCTAGATTTCATGGTTAAAGATGCACTTGGAAGAAGCTGGCAGTTAGGAACCATTCAAGTAGATTACAACCTACCAGAAAGATTTGAATTAGAGTATACTGGTGCTGATAATCAAAAACATAGACCTGTAATGATTCACCGTGCACCCTTTGGTTCATTGGAAAGATTTATAGCTGTTCTTATTGAGCATACTGCTGGAAAATTTCCACTATGGTTAAATCCAGAGCAATTTACTGTTCTTCCAATTAGTGAAAAATACAATGAATATGGAAGAGAAATTTTGAATGTGCTAAAAAATTACGATATTCGCGGTCTTGTTGACGAGAGAAACGAAAAAATTGGCAGAAAAATTAGGGATGCTGAAGTAAATAAAATCCCTTTTATGCTGATAATTGGTGATAAAGAAGCCAGTGAAAATAAAGTTTCTATTCGAAGACAAGGACATGGTGATTTAGGCACATTTTCTGTAGAGGAATTTGCAAAAATTATCAATCAAGAAATTGAAGAAAAATTACTTCAATTTGAGAATTAAAGTTGAACTAAAATAAATAGAGAATTAGACCAAGAAGACCAAGAGGTGGAAGAGTTTTTAAAGAAGACCCACACCGAATAAATGAAAGAATCAGAGTTCCTGAAGTACGAGTTGTCGGTGAAGGAATTCAACAAGGTGTATACCCAGTTACTAAAGCCATTCAAATGGCCGAAGAGCTAGAGCTAGATCTTGTAGAAATTTCACCAAATGCAAAGCCTCCAGTTTGTAAAATTATAGATTACAAAAAGTTTCTTTATGAACAAAAAAAGAGACAGAAGGAATTAAAGGCAAAGCAATCTAAAATCGTTATTAAGGAAATCAGATTTGGTCCAAATACAGACGACCATGACTTTCAATTTAAATTAAACCATGCTAAAAAGTTCCTTTCAGAAGGTTCTAAGCTTAAAGCGTTTGTTTTCTTTAAAGGTAGGTCTATAGTTTTTAAAGATAGAGGAGAAATATTATTGTTAAAATTCGCTCAAGAATTGGAAGAATATGGTGTAGTAGAAACCATGCCTGACCTTCAAGGGAAGAAAATGACAATGATAATTAATCCTAAAAAGAAATAAAGGTAATAACAACACAATACATAAAGCAATGCCTAAAATGAAAACCAATTCCAGTGCCAAGAAAAGATTTAAATTTACTGGCTCAGGAAAAATTAAAAGAAAACACGCTTTCAAAAGTCATATATTGACTAAGAAAGCTACCAAACGAAAAAGAAACCTGACTAAAGCAACATTAGTTCATAAGTCAGATTTAAAGAATATTAAAGCACAACTTTGTGCCTAACCTATTCTTTGGTTATTAAATGTTAAACCCGGTAAATAGTCAAAATAGAGAAGATTAGAATAACTAACACTACTTACCAAAAAACTAAAAATTATGCCTAGATCAGTAAACAGTGTAGCCGCAAAAGCAAGAAGAAAAAAAGTAATTAAGCTTGCTAAAGGTTACTTCGGAAGAAGAAAAAACGTACATACAGTAGCAAAAAATGCTGTAGATAAAGGTCTTCAGTACGCATACAGAGACAGAAGACAGAAAAAGAGAAATTTCAGAGCTCTATGGATTCAAAGAATCAATGCTGCAGCCAGATTACATGGAATGAGCTATTCAGAATTTATGGGTAAAGTAAATGCAAAAGGGATTGAGTTAAATAGAAAAACTCTTGCAGATTTAGCAATGAATCATCCAGATGCATTTAAAGCAGTAGTTGACTCATTGAAATAAATATAAAATTGTTGTTATTACTATAGGGGACCTCGGTCCCCTATTTTTTTATCTATATTTCTAAAACTTTCAAGAGCTTCTAAAATAGATGACGATTTTTGATAGCCCATTCGATGTAAAAGATGGTTGGAATTTATTAAAAGATCACTATCTGCAACATGGTATTCTTTAATGTGATGAATGCATTTTAACATCCAAAAAGGATCAAAAACCTGAAAAAAACGATTGGTAAAAGTTTTAGGTGAAGATGTATTTGAGATAACATTCTTTATTTTCAAATTCCAATGTTTTTCATCAATAAAAGATTGCATAAACGGATGAAAAAAAGAATAGCTCAATTCTTTTTTAATTAAGATATTTTCGACCCATTGCTTAAGAATACAAAAAATTGAAAAATCATAGGTAATAGATAAATCCTTAGAACAGTTAATGGCCTCTAAAATAGCCCTACCTGTTCCAAAAGGTACTCTATCAGAAATTCTTGGAGATGGAATTACTGTGGTAGTATTAATTTCTGTGTAATTTCCCAAAGCAATAATTTTATTGATAAAATAGAAATCCTCACCTGCCTTTCTTTTATTCATCCCTCCTTGCTTTGCATAAGCAGAAGCTTTAACCACCATTGAACTTCCAACGGTATGAAAAGCATAAGGAAAACCACAAAAAGACAAACAATTTTTATAGTACCTAAGATGTGTTTCATATAAAGCAATTCCTTGATATTCTGCATTAGAAAAGTTATTTCCAGAAAGAGGGTGCTCAAAATAAACAGAAGCCCCATTAAAAGAGCTAGCATTAAGTTTAGAATAAATTGCTGTAAAATAATCTTTAGATGCTAAGGTATCTGCATCAAAACAACAAATAACACCATCGTAATTTACCTCCATGAATCGTTTTAAAGACTCATCCATACCAATTTTTCTTGCCCAACCAACACCAGCATATTTAGGATCCATATCAGCCGCATAAATAACATGTATACTTAAATTTTCTTTTGATTGAAGAAGTTTGACATCTCTTAAGTTTTGCTTACTTAGATCAATTACAGAAGATGGTGCATTAGAAGGGTGATTTACAACAACAATAAGCTCAACAGCACAATCTTCAGGAATTTCACAACTTAATAAAGAATGAATAGAATCAATTAAGTCAGGCTCATTAAAACTTGGAATTACAACGGATAATTTAAGCTTCTCATTCGGAGATATATCAATAGAGGATTCAGCGGATTGAAATCTATTAAAATAAGTTTCACCTATGGAGATAAACGATTTTTTTCCCATTGGTTGTTAACTTTTCTATATACAATTCGATCGTGTAAACGGCTTGGTCTACCCTGCCAAAATTCAATTTCAAAAGGAATTAAACGATATCCACCCCAATGATTTGGCCTAGTTACCTGTTTACCTTCAAATTGTTTAGTAAACTCATTTAAACGATCAATAAGCTGGTTTCTATCTTTTAAAATACTGCTTTGATTAGAAGCCCATGCTCCCAACTGACTTTCTCTAGGTCTTGCATTAAAATATGCATCTGAAATTTCAGAAGATACTTTCTCAATTGTCCCTTTAATTTGAATTTGACGTTCAAGCTCACCCCAAAAAATAGTAAATGAACCTAAGTTGTTTTGTTTAATATTTTTAGCCTTTGTTGAGTTATAGTTGGTGTAAAAAACAAAAGAATCTTCAATAATATCTCTGATATACACCATTCTTGAAGATGGTTGCCCATGACTATCTACAGTAGATACACAAGCAGCATATGGATCTAGCACACTGGCCTTAACAGCCTCATTAAACCACTTAGCGTATTGTATAAAAGGGTTGTTGTCTGATTGAGACTCATCAAATGGTTGATCTGAAAAATCTCTTCTTACAGAATTCATGTGTTTTTTAACATCTTGTAAACCCATATTTCAAAAATAATCATTATCAATAAAGTAAAGGTAACTACTCAACTGCTAAATTGACTAAAAGGTTCAACAATTTAGTTTACTTTAGAAGCATGATTGGAAATCAAAAAAATGTTCTAGGAATTATACCCGCAAGATATAACTCTTCACGTCTTAAAGGTAAACCGCTTGCTTTAATTGATGAAAAGCCAATGATTCAGCATGTCTACGAAAGGGCAAGTAAAGTTTTAAATCATGTAGTTGTTGCCACCGATGATAATCGTATTGCCGATTGTGTAAAAGAATTTGGGGGTCAAGTTCAAATGACCAGTCCAAATCATCAAACAGGAACCAATAGGTGTTTAGAAGCCTATTTGAACTGGCAAAAAGAACATACCACAACCCCCTCAGTTATCCTAAACATTCAAGGAGATGAACCACTTTTAAATGAAGATCATCTCATCAAAATAATTAATTGTTTTAACGACACTCAAACAACCATAGCTTCTTTAGCATTGATTTTAACTGAAAAAGACCAACTAAATCCTGGAAATGTATATTTAGTAAAGGACAAAAATGAAAACGCTATTTACTTTAGCCGAAACCCTATACCATTTTTAAGAGACATTGAACCAAAAAAATGGACACAACATCATACCTTTTTTCAGCACATTGGGTTGTATGGATTTACCGTTGACGCATTGGTAAAATTTTGTTCTTTGCCGGAAGCAGAATTGGAGAAAAAAGAAAAATTAGAGCAACTTCGTTGGCTAGAAAACGGAGAGAAAATAAAAATTGCAGTTACCAATCAGCTTAGCCATCCTGTAGATACAATTGATGATTTGAATAAAGTTCGTGAACTTTTTAAATCAAAAGAAAAATAAGAATCTCTATTTTTGCCTAAAATCAACAACCTTGAAAAGTAAAGTAAAACAGCTTATAGAAAAAGAAATTGAAGCTATTAAAAACATCCCTATAGATGGAGTTATTGAAAAAGCAGTAGATATTCTTTATGAAAACATCCATCAAAAACAAGGTAAATTAGTGATTAGTGGAATGGGTAAAGCAGGACAAATTGGAATGAACATTGCCACTACACTATCTTCAACTGGCACGCCTGCTGTTTTTATTCACCCAAGTGAAGCTCAGCATGGTGACCTTGGATTGGTTCAAAAAAATGATGTTTTACTACTAATTTCCAATTCAGGAAAAACTAGAGAAGTACTTGAATTTGATTTATTGGTCAAACAACTCCATACTAACATTCCTGTTCTGGCACTAACAGGAAATAATCAAAGTCCTTTAAAAGAACTTGCCAATGTATGTTTGTATACAGGTAATCCAAAAGAAATTTGCCCATTAGGATTAACACCTACAACTTCTACCACTGTTATGACAATTGTTGGCGATGTACTTGTTGTTAGTATGATGGAAAAAATAAACTTCACCAAACAAGATTATGCCAAAAGACACCATAGTGGTTATTTAGGTCAAAAAGCAAAATCAAATGAATAAATTCACGCTTATAGCTGGTCCATGTGCCATTGAAGATAGGGATACTGCATTTTTTATTGCCAACCATGTAAAGAAACTGTGTCAATCTTTAGACATCAATTTTATTTTTAAAGGTAGCTATAGAAAAGCAAATCGATCAAAATTGAATAGCTTTACTGGAATTGGAGACCAAAAAGCACTAGATATTTTAGATAGTATTCATAAAGAGTTAAACCTAGATACAATCACAGATATACATGAAACTCACGAAGTTGAAAAGGTTTCCAACTATGTTCAACACCTTCAAATACCAGCTTTCTTATGTAGACAAACTGAATTGCTGTTAGCTGCAGGAAATTCTGGATTAGGAGTCAATATTAAGAAAGGACAATTCATGTCTGCAGAATCTATGGGTTTTGCATTGGAAAAAGTGTTGTCTACAGGAAATAAAAATGCATGGCTAACAGAAAGAGGAAACAGCTTTGGATACAATGATTTAATTGTTGATGCAACCTCTATATACAGAATGAAAGCGCATGGTGCACCAGTAATAATGGATTGTACTCATGCAGTTCAAAAGCCCAATCAATCAAGTGGTGTAACTGGTGGAGACCCATCAGCAATACAAGCAATTGCTCTTAGTGCAATCGCAACGGGTGCTGATGGATTTTTTATCGAAACTCATCCTGATCCAGCATCAGCTAAAAGTGACCCTCATACTATGCTGAAATTAGAGTTATTGGAAGGAATTTTAACTAAATGCTTAAAAGTTAAAAACGCTCTTAAGTAAATTAAACTTCTGGTTATTAACAACATATAAGGGATTCTGAGCACAATAATTTGCTGAAAACATCTTTTTCTTTATATATATTTGCATCGAAAAGTGAAAAAAGCGGTTACATATCTATGTTTTTTATGGCTACTGTTTCTATTTACCAATGGAGCTAATAATGGAGATAATTTAAGTTCTCATACCAAAAAACTATATTCAGAAATCCCAAACCTTAACTTAGATTATACTATTTTTCATCAATCAATAACTGGCTATTATTACCTATTAAATCAAGGTAAAATAAATAATGAAAGATATTTATCAATAGTAGACATGTCTATTAGTGCAAATAAAAAACGTTATTATTTAATTGACATTAAAGAAAAAAAAGTAGTTGCCCATACTCTTATTGCCCATGGGAAAAATACTGGAAGTGAATACGCTAAGTATTTCTCTAATACACTTAATAGCTATCAAACAAGTATTGGGTTTTATTCAACTGCAGAAACCTACTATGGAGATAATGGACTTTCCATGCGAATGGATGGTCTAGAATATACCAACAACAAAGCTAGAGTAAGAGACATTGTTGTTCACAAAGCAGATTATGTAAGTGAAAAATTTATTAAAGAACACGGTAGATTAGGCAGAAGTTTCGGATGTCCTGCCCTTCCTGTAAATGGGTATGAAAACATCATTAATAAAATTAAAAATGGAAGCTGTTTTTTTATTTACTATCCAGATCAAACCTATCTCAAAAAATCCATTATTTTGAATAAGGCAAAGGAAATTAGTTTAGAGTAACTTACTTGAAAATTTTCCTCAATTTTTTTATCGATTTTTTCTCCCTTGAGTAAACATCTTCATTGAACACTATTAATGAGTCTTTAGCACTTGCCAAAGTATAATGAACAAAAATAGGGAGCTTACTTTTTAGGTTAATTCGCTTTCTTTCTTTTAAAGAAATTAACTCTTTTACTTTTTCACTTGAATATGAACTACCATCATTTTCAAGTACACTGTAGGCCAAATCTAAAGGATCCTGCAAACGGATACAGCCATGACTAAAAGCACGTATTTCTTTTTTAAACAAATGCTTTGTTGGAGTATCATGCAGGTATATACTTGATGGATTCGGAAAAATAAATTTAACCAAACCAAGAGCATTTGAACTGCCCCCTTTTTGTCTAACAGTATATCGAAAAGATTTGTTGTAATTGATCTTATCTGAATCAACTACTTTTTTTCCACTTAGCAATTCAAAACCTTTTCTTCTAAAATATGTTGAATCTTTTCTTGCTTTAGGAAGCATTTCATGATTAATAATACTTCTTGGAACATACCAATATGGATAAACCACTAAATACTCAACACTATCTAAGATTTCTATGGTTTGTGCCTTAACGTTACCTACAATAACCTTATGGGTTCGTAGCTGTTTACCATTTTCATAGTATCTGAGTCTGTATTCAGGAATATTAATTTCAATTCTACTTTTTGCCCAAGTTTCTTTTTGTCTCCACTTATCAAGTGATAAGACAGCTGTTAAGTAATAATCATAAGGGCTTTTAGAGAGTAATTTTGCGGTTTTACGTCCCACAACCCCATCTTGATTTAATCCATGCTCCTGCTGAAATCTCTTAATCGCATTTGTTAAAATTGTATTATCTACATCAGTAGAGTCAATTAATCCATGGATAACTAATGCCCTAGCAACAAAGCTCATGAAATTTGCAGAATCCTGTTTATTTGAAGGAACCTTAATTTTCTTTTTAGAGATTTTAGTTCTTAGCACATAGCGTTTTAAAGCATCCACGATTGATCTGTATTGATGGTGTTTAGGTTGACAACCCTCTAGTAATTCATAAATACTAGAGCTTTGGAAGTCATTGGAAATTTTAGAGATAAAATCCAATTCATTTATTTCTGCTTTGGTAAATGGATTTTGCTCACTCTCAAAACTAAAATCACTCCATCTTAAGTTTCGGGCCAGTTTAAGCATAGTACTTGTAAGTAATGTGTCTTTAGAGTTAATTGACAATAAGGAAAGCTGTTTTTCAGAAACATAATGCTTTTGATTTAGCCCATATGAACCTATATTTTCAATAAATTTCAACAACTCTTTAGCCCTACTGTTTAGCTCAAGACTATCATCAAGCCATAGCAACCTATTATCATTAGCTGAATAAAAAAACAGCATCGTTGTATCTTTAAAACCTGCTAATTCTGAATGAAATTCTTTATTAGCTATTTCAACAGGATTAAGTTCAACGACAGCATTAGTAGTATTTAATTCAGACTCACTACAAGAAATAAAAAAAGAAGAAAATGTTAATATGATTAAAGAGTAATAGGTTTTCAAAAAATCGTAATTAAGGTCTATTTAACTTCTAAAACAAGGTATTTTGAGTTACTCCAAAATAAATCAGGATTCAATATTTTAAGCTTTTCAATTTTATCTTCACCTATAAGCTCATAAGATTCTGAAGGATGAGAGGTAATAAATTTAGCTGATTTAACCCCCATGACAATTTCTACAAACTCATCAATTTTAACTTCATTAAAATACGATTTGTTAAAGTCATCTTTTAGCACCGTATTTTTACCAATTCCAATAAATCCTCCTTCTTTAGTTAACACACCATTTGCAAGTAGCTCACTTTTAGAACCATAAGTATACCATGCTGTGTTAAGAATATCTTTTACCTTATCAAGCTCATCAACCTTGTTGTTGTATTCTTGAAAAAGCTCCGAAAAAGATGCATCCATATTTTCAAGCTCCTCTTGAAGATAAAAAATCTCCATATTTTTTGTTTGCACCTCTTCAGAAAGCGAAATAATTAAATTTTCCAACTCATTTAACCTACCATCTGCATTGGCCAATTGATCGTTTAAAAACTGGATAATTTGCTTATTTTCAACCATTAGCTCACCGATTAACTGAATTTCATCTACTAAATCGGTATTATCTACTGTAAGGTTTTCTGGATTGTTTTTCTGGTTAACGATTAATTTTTGTTGGTTTCTAATTTTTGATAAATTAACTCTAATATCATTAATAGATTTGGCATAATTATTTACAAGAGAATCTCTTCCATTGAGAGTTCTACTTAGATTTAAATTCTCCTTTTTAAGCTGATCAATTTGAAGGATTGTATTTTCATCTAACGTATTAGCCTCTTCAGACTGACAACCAATTAAAAAAACAACGGCAATAGCAAATAAAAATATTCTCATAATTTAATCCTTTATTTAAGTTTAGTTATATCGTCAACTCCAATAAACCTTTCCACTGTAAAACCTTCTGCATAATCTGTGCCAATGTATCTACCTAAAGCAACTGCTCTAGCTTTAATTGAATCAATAAAACTTTCAGTAGATATTGGTGTTTCAGGAAGCTTACTATCGAGAGAGTAAAATTGAGTTTTAAAAACTAGTATAGCTTTCATTTTAGTGTCAAAAAAATTGGATATATCAACTATAAAATCAGGGTCAACCCAATAATCCTGAATATAATGGTAAACAGCATTTGGCCTAAATGGTTTTTGAGCAGAATTATCAAACGAAGTTGTAATCTTTGACAAACCAGATAAATAACAGGCTCTAGACACAAGTTCACTAGCCCTGGAATGATCTGGATGACGATCAGTAACGGCATTACACAAAATAACTTTTGGACGAAAACGTCTAATTACTTGTATTACTTTTAGCAAATGATCTTTATCGTTTTCAAAAAAACAATCTTTAAAGCCCAAATTCTCTCTAGCATGCAATCCCAATATTTTGGAGGACGCTTTAGCCTCTAAATCCCTATCATTGGCTGAACCTCTAGTTCCCATCTCCCCTCTGGTTAAATCAACAACACCAACTCTTTTACCCATACTAATGTGCTTTAGAATGGTGCCAGAAGCAGCAAGTTCAACATCATCAGGATGTGCACCGAAAGCTAAAATATCAAGCAATTCTTTTTGGTTCATAATTTGTTAATGATAAGTATAAAATTAACAATTTATTGTGGGAACTGTTAGAAATACACTATGGATTTAGGATACTAATTATGTGAAATTTACAATATGAAAAAATTGGTTTTTGTACCCATTCTATTTTCTATTTATTTAATAAGCGGTCAAACAAGGCAGTTAGACAAGGTTAACTTATTATTTGAGCAAGGAAACTATCGAATTGTTGAGAGAAAATGCAAAAAGATTCTAAAAAAAGAAAAAGCAGCAAAACAATATGAAAATCAATACAAAATTTATCTTCAGCTAACTAGCTATATGCTTGATAATGAACTTAATACACAAAAGATTATTTTCTCCACAAAAGAGATTATTAACCTATTAAAAGATGATAACATTAACACTTCAATAGACTACATTTCTTTGGGTAAATTCAAACAAAAAATTGAAAAAGACATTATTAAACTTAAATCCAAACAACAAGAAAATTCCGCCAAAGAGCTATATGAAAACTACTGCTATTTCTTTAAGCTTAAAAAACTCAACTATGAAGAGCTAGAAAAAAAAGAAAATGAAAAACCAGAAGAATATATCTCTAAAGAAAGCTCTTCGCTAGTTAATTACGCTAAATCTTATCTTGGAATACCTTATCTATATGGTGGAACAACAAAAAAAGGGTTTGATTGCTCAGGGTTCACAAGAGATGTATTTTTAAACTATGGCTACACGATTCCTAGAACAGCTAAAGATCAATCAATATTTACTAGAAAAGTAAAAGTGAAAAATATCAAAAGTGGAGACTTGCTTTTCTTTGGGAAAAACGATAAAAACATATCTCATGTAGGAATCGCTATAAAAAATAAATCAGAAGAACTTAAAATGATTCACTCTTCATCTAGTAATGGTATAATTATATCAAAAGTTATGAGCAATACCTACTGGGCTCCCAAATTTAGATTTGCAGGCAGGGTTATTGATTAAATCCCGTTTGCTGAAATCCATATTTATCTATTAAATAAATAATAGATGTTAACGCGGCAGAACCCAATTCTAATTCTCTTTTGTTGACATTTTCAAAAACATCTGTAGGAGCATGATGATAATCAAAATAACGTTGAGAATCAGGAACAAGACCAACCAAACATATTTTTCCATCTCTTAATGGTCCAATATCTACACCTCCATAACCTTTTTGAAATATATGAAGCTGATAGGGTTCAAACAACCTTTCAAATGCCTGAATAACAGCCAACTGGCTATCAGAACCATCTACACTAAAACCTCTAGGACTAAACCCTCCTCGGTCAGATTCTATTGCCATAAGGTGCTGTTCTCCACTTTTTTTAACAAAACTGGCATATGTTTTACCCCCTCTATTTCCGTTTTCTTCATTCATATAAAGAATACATCTTATGGTATGTTTGGGCTTAATTCCTAGATTTTTAAATAAACTCATCACTTCAATACTATGAACAACTCCAGCACCATCATCATGTGCACCCTCACCAATATCCCATGAATCCAAATGTCCTCCGACAACAATAACCTTTTCAGGATACTCTGAGCCAATAATCTCTCCAATAACATTGTAAGAAAGCGTATCTGGTAGGGTCTTACATTCTAATTTCATCTTTGCTATCAAATTAGGATCTTTTTTAAGTAGTTTACTTAAGTTATGAGCATCAACTGTACTTATGGCTACAGCAGGTATTTTTGGAAGACTATCGTTGTATGACATAGACCCAGTATGTGGATTATTATCAAACTTTAAAGTCATAGATCGAACAATTACTCCCTTTGCACCATACTTTGCTGCCTGAGCTGCACCTTGGTGTCTTTGCTCAACACAATTGCCATATGCATGAAAAGTAGTAATGTAGGATGGATTCATAGGTCGGTTTAGAAAAACTAATTTACCCGACAAGTCTTTTTCTCCCAATTCCTCCATTTGCTTCCAAGAAGTAATTTCAACAACATTTCCTGAAAGAACTCCTCCATTTGTACCAATTGATCCTCCAAGAGCTGTACAATTGGTATTATATATTGTTCCATTTGAAATAAAATCCAAACGTTCTATATCTCCTCTAACCCAATGAGGGACCATCACCTCTTGAAGCCATACTTTATCAAGATTATATCTTTCCAATACAATTTTCCCCCACTGAACGGCCTTAGCAGCTCCATTTGAACCACTAAGCCTATGGCCAACATCTTTGCATAGAGATCTAAGGTTTTCGTATACATCACCATTAGTTAAGACTGTTTCGTAAACTTTTTTTAATTGAATGGAATCAATTTGAAAATTCTGAGCATAACTAAAAGAAAAAAAAGAAACAAGAAAAAATAAACTAGTTAATCTAATCATTGTACAATTTATTTATTCAATATTACTATTTAATTAATTTTGAACAAAAAAATTATGGCTAGAACACCTACAACTCAAATTCCATTGGGATTTAAAGCACCTGATTTTAATCTTCAAAACGTTATAGACAATAAAAGTGTATCGTTAAAAGATGTTGCTAAAAAAAATGGCTTAGTAGTAATGTTTATTTGCAACCATTGCCCATTTGTTGTTCATGTGATGGATCAAATTATAGCTCTTGCCAATGATTTTCTTAAAAAAGACATTGGATTTGTTGCCATAAGTTCAAATGACATAGTGAACTACCCGGATGACTCCCCTGAAAAAATGAAGGAACTAGCAACAGAAAAAAACTTCCCTTTCCCCTATTTATATGATGAATCTCAAAAAGTAGCTAAAAATTATGATGCTGCATGCACCCCAGACTTTAGTGTGTTTAATAAACATTTAAGTTGTATATACCGAGGTCAATTAGATGGTGCTAGACCAGGTAATGACATTAAAAATGATGGCAAGGATTTGAGAAAAGTTCTTAGCTATGTACTTCAGGAAAAAGAACTAGATTTCGATCAATTACCAAGCATAGGCTGTAACATTAAATGGAAGAAATAACAAAAGCTGAAATTAGAAATCGATATTGGACATTGAGAAAAAACTTAACTAAAAATGTCTTAGAAACCTACAACTTATCCATAAACAATCTTCTAAAGAAAAAAATCCCAGGAAATGTGCATGTTTTCCTACCCATAGAAGAGAATTTTGAAGTTAACATATGGCCTTTTATCGACTCAATTAATCATAAAAACCAACTTATAGGTACTTCTATTTATAATGTAGAGAACAACGTTAATCACGTTAGACTATCCCAAAAAACCACTTACCATAAAGGTCATTTTAACATCCCTATCCCTAAAGATTACCAAAAAGCAAACATTACACAATTTGAATTTATTCTAATTCCACTAATGGCCTACGATAATAACGGAAATAGAATAGGATATGGAAAAGGAATATATGATAGAATATTAAAAAGTTGTTCTAACAACTGTCTTAAAATTGGTGTCTCCTATTTTAAACCTGAAATTTCTGTTCCAAAACAAGATCACGACATCTGTTTAGATACCTGCATTACACCTTTTGGAGAATATATATTTAACCAATAATTAGGTCCTTTAATTTTATATAAATTGACTTTAAATTAAGATTTAGTAACTTAGTGTTAGTAAAAATGATTATGAAATGGAGAATACTCATAGTATCCATTGTTTTTATTTTTGGCCATCTTACTTTTTTTTCCAATGAATATCCCCCTGAAAAAAACAATTATGGAGTAAACTACCATTTGGCCTTATCAATAAATCCTGGACCCAATAATGGCTATTTAAACTTTGCTATTATTTCAGAAAGTAATGGCCGAATTTTATCCACTAAATTTATCACAGTAGCAGAGTTTATTCGAGTTGCAATGGGTAAACAAACTTCTAGAGCCAATGATATTGGAGTTAACATGTTCGAAAAATTTGGAATCAAGGATTGTATGTATAAATACGACTCAACAGATTGTAAGAAAAAAAATGAAATGAATATTCACGACTTGTGGACCCTTAGATACAATAGAAATCCAAATTGTCCTCCAAACTGCTATCCAACACCGAATATGATAGTTCAGGGTTACAGTCAGCACAAATCACACCCTAGCTGGCCTCAGCTTCAAATATTACAACAATATGGAATTATTTACATGAATGATTTCTTTTATGGGGAAAACCTCTTTAAACTTATTGCTGACTTTCAAAACACTAGCTGGATAAACACCTACATCAACTCAACGGAATAGTTCCCTTATGTAAATAATCTATATATTTAAGTGGAAAACAAATTTATGTCTGAAAACCAACATTTTAATCAAGTACATATTAACGAGCTTACTAAAAGCTTTAACAACACATGGAAGTTTAGATTAAGCTTATTAAAAATTCTGCCAATGGGGTTTTTATCTGGAATGAGAATTAAAAAGCTGGATGAAAATTCTTGTCATGTTCAAGTTCCTTACAAATGGTTAAATAAAAATCCTTTTAAATCTATCTTTTGGGCTGTACTTGGAATGGCAGCAGAAATGAGCTCAGGTGCACTAGTTCTTTTATATACTTACAAGCAAAAACCCTCTATAGCAATGTTGGTGTCCAAGTGTGATGCAAATTTTGTTAAAAAAGCTAGTGACACAACTACTTTTATTTGTAACGATGGTCAGCTTATAAAAGAAGCTGTAATTAAAAGCTTGTCTTCTAAAGAAGGCGTTGAATTTAAAACTTCAATGACAGGTTACAATAGTTCAAATGAAGAAGTAGCTCATTTTAGCTTTACTTGGTCAATCAAACAACGTTCTATAAAATAGTTAATAACTATTTAAAATACAATATAACCCTGCTGTTCAATTACCGTATTTAATTAAAACCTCATTAATATGGATAACCTAACAAAAAATTGGTTTGTTGAAGGGTGGATAGATTTTGAATATAAAAAGTACCTACTCCTTGCTTACTTAAAAAAGATCAAAAACTCATTTGATAAGTTAGAACTTTATCCTCATTTAAGTAACATTATTGAACACTACGATGATTTAATTAGATACAATGAACAACAGGCTAATTTAAAGTCAAGTTTTCAAAAAGAGCTAAACAAGGTAGACATCAACAAACTAAAGCTTCATTTTAATTCTGCTCACCAAGATGATATGGTAGAAAAAATTATGGAAATTGTTGATTTTGCCATTCCTAAACTCAAAACCAGCTTAGAAAGAGGAGCCGAACTTTATGATTTCATTCAATCAAAGATTAAAATGGACAGCGTTGGTATTATTCCATTTTATAAAAAAGAAGGCTATTTAATTCTTCTAGTAAAGGGAGATAAAAAAGCCAATGTATATAGGTATAAATCTTCGTTAATACACCAAAATAACAATCGATTTCATGGACTGGTAACAACTAAAATTGATGAATTTAAGCTGTCTATTTCCACATCATTAGCTTCAATAAAAGTTGATTTAGTAAAAAAATATTCGGACCTCCCCACTCCAGCAACCTATGTAGTTCATTGCTCAATGAAGTTCCCTGAAATACCTTCCATAATGCCCATAGCTAAGCGACTATTGTTGAAGGAAGTAGCTCAAGCAGCTTAATTGTATTTTATTGTAAGTAATTATGATTTTTAAGTTATATTTAAAAAATGAGTCTGTTTGTTAATCTATCCATACTTCTACTTCTTATTCCAGCAAGCAATCATTCAAATTGGGGATTTTTCTCCCACAAAAAAATAAATAGAATGGCTGTATTTACTATTGCTGATGATAATTTATTTCAATTTTACAAATACCACATTGACTTTATCACTGAACATGCTGTAGATCCTGACAAAAGAAGGTATGCTGTTGAAGGAGAGGGAGAAAAACATTACATAGACATTGACCACTATGGAGATGTGCCCTTTAAAAATATGCCTAAAAAATGGTATGATGCTGTAGAAAAATTTTCTGAAGACACCTTAAGAGCCTATGGAATATCTCCATGGAACATTAATTTAATGGTGAGTAGACTTGCCCAGGCCTTTAGAGATAAAAAAATAGATAAAATACTTCGTTACTCTGCTGACCTAGGTCATTATGTTGCAGATGTTCATGTACCATTACATACCACATTAAATTACAATGGCCAGCTAACTAATCAAAAAGGAATACATGGGTTTTGGGAATCTAGAGTTCCTGAACTTTTTTCAGATGAATATGATTATTTAGTTGGTAAAGCAAAATATATAGAGTCTCCATTAAATACAATATGGGATGTTGTTGAACATAGTTTTAGAGCTGTTGACTCAGTACTTACTTTTGAAAAACAGTTAACAGAAGAATGGTCTGAAGACCGAAAATTCAGTTTTGAAAAAAGAGGAAGGGTAACCATGAAAGTTTACAGTAAAGAATTTTCAAAAGAATATGAAAGAAGATTAAATGGTATGCATAAAAGAAGATTGAAAGAGTCTATACTAACAGTTGGTTCATTATGGTATACCGCTTGGGTTAATGCTGGACAACCTAACTTAGATCAGATGATGAAACCCATCTCCAATTCATATAAAGATGAAATAGAAAACATCAATAAAAAGAGCTCATCTAGCAAAATTATTGGTAGAGATCATGGAAAATAATTTATTTACCCTTACTTTTTTTGGACTTTTTCTTTCTTTTTTTTGCCTTTTTACCTGCCTTTGTTTTAGGTGGCCGATTAATGTAGGATAATTTACCTGTTTCAATCTCCTTTACAACCCTATCAATTAAATAATCATCACCTTTAGGATCGAATTTTCTTTTTAAATCTTGACCATTTAACTTACAAAGAGCCTGATACCAAAAAGCTGTTCCGTTTCCTCTATAGTACTTAATAATATCATAGGTGGTATAGCCAGTTTCTCTATAAATTAATTTCATCAAATACTCACCTCTAGTAACTGACATGTTTTTTATTTCATCACCAAATTCTTGCTTCAGGATTTTATTGGCTCTATTCAAGTAACGCTTTTTCATCCTTTTAGAATCCATGTATTCTAAGGTGTCCTGAAAAGCCATAAGCATATTAGAAGCTATTTTAGAATAATCATATACTCTTCGAACAAAATATTTTGTTTTACGGTATTTCTTTAAAAAGGCTTGATTATCTGTAGAAACTTCATATTCTGAAAGAATGTAGTGATCAAGGGAATCCAACTCATTTTCAGCACTAGAAAAATCCAATTCCTCTTTATTTTGAGCAATAAATGGATGGAGAAAAAATAAAACTAGTATGAGTGCAGTAACTTTCATTTTTCTACTAACGATTTTAATAAATCAAAGTTGGTGAAAATTTAATATTTAACACAAATTAACGTAATCTTCAGCTTGTTGATTACTCCAAATAATATACCGGAAATCCCAAAATATCAACCATTAACTAATTTATGGCCTAATTATTGACTAAAAATAAATTATATGCGTTTAAATAAATAAAGAGTAAAATGAAAACACAACTTAACATATGGTTGATTCTATCTGGAGCACTATTTATTGCATGTGTTGGATTTATTATAGCCTCTTATATTGTAGAGTATAATTTACAATATTAGAGCTTAAAATAATATATCTATTATTTTTGCATGTATGAATAAACTACTATCGTTATTATTAGTTCTTCTTTTTTGTTGCACTACAACAGCTCAAATTAGCCCTGTATGTTCTTACAAAAGGTTTTTAGCGGGCAATCAGCCTTATTTGGAGGTTTATACTGAAGTTTATGCTAACTCTCTTCAATTAAACAAAATTGACTCTACAACATTTTCTTATGGAACCCAAATCACTCAACTTTTAAAAGATCAAAAAAATCAAATTATCGATTTTAAAAAATTCACAATTGAGGAAAAAATAAATACTAATGAAAATTCTTTATTAAATAATATTCTTGATTTACAACGATTTAAAATCAACAATGGTATTTATTCTATTGAATTACAAATCAACGATTTAAATGACTCTAGTTCAAAAGAAACATTTAACCAAGAGTTCTTAATAGATTTTAGCTCAAATGAAATTGAACTATCAGATATAGAGCTTCTTGACTCTTACTTTAAAACATCGGAAACAAACACCACTACAAAATCAGGATTTTCACTTATTCCTTTGGTAAATAATTATTACAGTCCTGAATTCAATAAAATAGCCTATTATTTTGAGATATACAATCCTAATTCCTCTGAAACTGACTATGTACTTACACAATCTATTCGAATTCAAGAAACTGCTGAAATAGCTGGTCAATTTAACAAATTGAAAAAAATTAACCTTAAGCCAACACATCCCATTATAAATAGCTTTAACATAAATAATCTTCCAACTGGAAATTATTATGTTTTAATTCAGCTTAGAGACCATAACAATGAGCTAATAGTTGAAAAGAAAGTTAATTTCCAACGAACCAACATCAAGAGTCCCTTAGCAGCAAATCAGCTTAATGCTGTCAATTTCTCCAACACATTTTGCAGCCAATTACCCAAGGATAGTTTAACTGAGTTTATCCAATGTCTTGCTCCAATAGCCTCTCCATTTGAGCTTAACATCATAGATAAAAAAGCAACTTCAATGGACGACACTGCTAAACGCAAATTTTTCTATAGTTTTTGGTATAACCAAAACAATATAGAACCCCAAAAAGCTTGGGAAGACTATAAAATTCAAGTGAAAAGAATCGATCAGCTATTTGGAACAAAAATTAGAAGAGGTTACCAAACCGACCGAGGAAGAGTTTATTTAAAATATGGTGCTCCTAATAATCTTATCGACAGACCAAATGAGCCCAGCACCTACCCTTACCAAATATGGCACTACTATCGATTGGGAAGGTTCAATAATAAAAGATTTATTTTCTATCTTCCAGATCTTGTAACTAACGATTACCTAATTCTACATTCTGATGTGCCTGGAGAAATAAGAAATGACAATTGGAATGCTGCATTAAATTCTAGAAATAGTACTAAATCAAATTTAGATGACCCCAATCAAGGAAGCAGAGATCATTGGGGAAATAATAGCTCAATACTTTTCAACAACCCTTAATGCACAGAACTGCTGTTGTCATACTAAGTTTTAATGGTAAAAAATGGTTGGAAAAGTTTCTTCCCAATGTTTTATCCAACAGTAAAGATGATGCCGATATTATTGTTATTGACAATGGCTCTTCTGATGATTCTGTAAATTTTATTCATACTACATATAAAGAAGATATAAAGGTAATTCAGCTAAAAAAAAACTGGGGATTTACTGGAGGTTATAACAAAGGGTTGAAAGACTTAAACTACGATTATTTTATTCTGCTAAATTCTGATGTTGAAGTTACTCCTAATTGGATAAAACCGATTATCAATCAATTTGAAAAAGATTCATCTATAGCAGCTGTTCAACCTAAAATAATGTCGCATTCCCAAAAGACCACTTTTGAGTATGCCGGAGCTTGTGGTGGGTTCATAGATAAATTTGGATATCCTTTCTGTAGAGGAAGAGTTTTTGATACTGTTGAACAAGACATTAATCAATACAACAAGAATACTGAAATATTTTGGGCATCTGGAGCATGTTTATTTATAAGAAGTAAAGATTTTATTGATGAAGGTGGATTTGATCAAAACTTTTTTGCTCATATGGAAGAAGTTGACCTTTGTTGGAGATTAAAAAACAAAGGGAAAAAAATTTATTTCAATTCAGCATCCGTTGTTTATCATGTTGGTGGCGGGACATTAACCTACAACTCTGCAAAAAAAACCTATTTAAATTTTAGAAACTCATTATTTACAATTCATAAAAACGACAGTAGAAATGTGTTTTTAATCATAATTATAAAATTGATATTAGACGGTATTGCTGGATTCAGATTTATTTTGTTAGGTAAACCTATTTTGTGTTTATCAATTCTAAAAGCCCACTTTCATTACTATAAAGCCATTCCTAGATTACATAAGTTTAGAAAAAAACAATCTAAACACGATATAAAAACCCTAATTGGCTTCCACAATAAGGCTATTGTATTGAGTTACTTTTTATTAAATAAAAAAACATTTACTAAAATTATTTCAGATTAATAATTTACAAATTTTTAACATCAATCTTTCAAACATTTTTGCTAAAAACCATGATTATTGTATCTTTAATTTGCTTAATTACTCTACCCCCAATATGTTAATGAAAGCTTTAATTACATTTTTTTCTATTTTATTTATTTGCTTACAGAACTATAGTCAGTTCAACTTTGATAAGCAGATTAAATCCGATACAAAATATACTGAAGATATTATTGATGAGGTTTATGGAATTACCATATACGAACCTCTAAATTTAGGATTGTCTGCAGACTCAGTTCGAATGGAAAATGGTTATGCAGTAAATAACTGGAAAGAAGATTATTATGAAAATGGACAATTACTACATAAAGGATATTATATTGAAGGTCAATTAAAAGTATACAAAAACTATTTTCCTGATGGAACTCTTGAAAGAGATTTTAAAAACATTGATGGATTTCGTTCTAAATGCGCACTATATTATCCTTCTGGCAAAATAAAAAGTGAAATTGTTTATCTAAATGGATCCCCTATTTCCTGGAAAGACTACTATGACAATGGCAACATGGAATATTTAGAAGACTTCGATAAAAATTTCCTATACCACATCGCTAAAAAATCGTACTATAAATCTGGTCAGATAGAATCTCTATTTGAAATAATCAGTAAAAAGAAACTACAATTTTCAACCTACGAGTACTACCTAAATGGAAGCAAAAAAATGGAAGGTACTCTTCGTTACGACATGAGTAGATACGATTACTACAAAACTGGAACCTGGATTTACTACAATGAATCCGGAAATGAAACTAAGCATGAAACTTATTCTGATGGGAAAGTTGTTAAAACAAAAGAATTTTAAATTAATCTTTTGTAGAAAATTTATTTTATTATTCATGTTATTTTTCTTTTGGGTTGATTCATCAGCTCAAATTGAATCTAATCAAAGTCTAAATCATCGCCTACATTTTGACAGTTTAGCTGTGAATGATAATGGTTTTTTTTTCAATTCAATAGCGTTCACTGGAATAGCATTTGCAAACAATAAAGAAGGGGTTTTATTAAGAGAGATGGATATAGTCAATGGAAAAATTCTAAAACATAGAAACTACTACGCATATTTAACAGATACCATACCAAAAATAAAGTTTGAAACAGAAATGAAAGATGGAAAAAAAAATGGATTCAGAAGAGGATGGTACGATTCAGGAGAATTAAAATTTGAATCAAATTATAAAAATGGTTGGAATAACGGGATGTCCAAAAACTGGTACAAAAATGGCAACCCTGAAAAAGAAATAAATTTTAAGCTAGGTGTAAAAGTGGGTACATACAAGAACTGGGGAGAAAATGGAGTTCTGGTTAAAGAAAGATTTTATAAACAGACAACACCTACTTCGAGTAAACTTATTAAAAGAATAAAATATGATAAAGAAAGTGGTAAGTTAATAAGTAAAGAATGCTTTAGTTTGGAAGGAGAGGTTATAAATTGTCCAAACTAAGTATACATATAATTCGTTTCACTTTTTATTGCAATAACAATCCATTGACGGATCAATAAATAAAACATAATTTATTTTATATTGAAATAAACGCTTGTGTTTTGTGTAAATCTTCATACAAAACACTGTCTTTATCTTTAAAGGGAACCATTTTTCTATATTCAGAAATAATTGCTTCTATTTTATCTGAAGATTTTTCAGGTTTTCTAAATTCAAGCGCCCTGCTTGAAGTAAATAATTCAATGGCTAATAATTTTTCTACATTTTCAATAACCTCTAAAGTTTTTGTTGCAGCATTTGCACCCATACTAACGTGATCTTCTTGACCATTGGAAGAGTCAATGGTGTCTACAGAAGATGGAGTACATAGTTGCTTATTCTTACTTACAATAGAAGCTGCACTATATTGAGGAATCATCAATCCAGAATTTAATCCAGAATCTTCAACTAAGAAATCAGGAAGTCCTCTTTGACCAGAAATGAGCTTATATACTCTCCTTTCCGAAATACTGCCAATTTCCGAAACTGCAACTGCTAACTGATCCATCGACAAGGCTAGTGGCTGACCATGAAAATTACCTGCAGAAATAATTAAATCATCATCAGGAAATATTGTAGGATTATCTGTTACTGAATTAATTTCAGTTTCAACAACATCCATTATAAAATTAACCACATCTTTTGTTGCACCATGAACTTGAGGAATACATCTAAATGAATAGGGATCTTGAACGGCATCTTTTTGTTTATTAAACAACTCACTACCTTCAAGAATTAAACGAATATTTCTTGCTGTCTCAAGCTGACCTGGATGATTTCTCACCAAATGAACCTGATCAATAAAAGGTGATTTATTCACCTGAAAAGCATCAATTGACATTGCCCCAATAGTATCTGCCCAATGAAGGATATTTGCTGTTCTAATTAATCCATCAACAGCATGAGCACTCATAAACTGTGTTCCATTTAATAATGCTAATCCTTCCTTGGCTTGTAAGTTTAATGGTTTTAAATTCAACTGTTTAAGTAAATCAGCTGATTTCAAACGTTGACCATTGTAATCTACATAACCTTCTCCAATTAATGGAAGTGCAAGATGGGCTAAAGGAGCTAAATCTCCTGATGCGCCAAGTGAACCTTGCTTGTAAATTACAGGAAATATGTTGTTGTTGTACATGAAAATTAGTCTTTCCACTAGTTCAAGAGTCACCCCTGAATGACCTAAAGACAATCCTTTAATTTTTAATAAAAGCATTAATTTAACAACATCATGACCTACTTCATCCCCCATTCCACATGCATGAGACATGACTAAATTTCTCTGCAACTGACCCAAATCATCAGAAGAAATAATTCTATTGCACAAAGAACCAAATCCAGTATTAATTCCATAGTATACATTTGAAGAATTGGTTAGTTTATTGTCTAAATAAGAACGACATTTAACAATCTTTTTAGTCACATTGTCGTCCAGCTTAATTTTAAAATTACTTTTTAAAATATGGGCTACATCATCTATTAACAAATCATCAGATGAAATACTATAGGTACTCATTTATATATTTTTTAACTTATTTACTATTGAACTAAAACCTAAAACCTCTTGATTTCCTGAGTTCATATCTTTTAACTCAAGTTGTAATTCGGTTCCAATATCAGTACAAAAAAGCACAAAAGGAACAGCTATACCATTAGCGTACTTTAATTGCTTTTTTAATTTAGATTGATCTGGATATAACTCAGTAACAACTTCATTTAACCTGAATTTATTTGCTAGGTTATTTAGTTCAAATGGATCAACATCCTGATTAACAATTAACAATTGAGTAGACATTTTCTTAAAATCAGGAAATAAATTGTTTTCGATCATCACATCGTATATTCTATCTGCACCAAAAGAAATTCCAACTCCAGAAATATTCTTTAAACCAAAAACTCCAGTAAGATCGTCATACCTTCCACCACCAGAAACACTTCCAATACCAGCACCATCAACAACAACTTCAAAAATAGCTCCAGTATAGTAATTCAATCCTCTAGCAAGAGTCATATCTAACTGTAAAGCTGAATCTTTCAATGGATATTTTAAAAAATAATTTACTAAAAATTCTAGTTCATCAACTCCTTTAACACCAACCTTAGAAGAACTTAATACTTTTTTTAATTCTTTTAAAATCAATGAATTATCTCCTTTTAACGAAAGTAAAGGTTTAATAAAAGAGATGGAAGAATTATTGAGACCTTTATCAATTAATTCTTTAATAACAGCATCCTCACCAATTTTGTCTAGCTTATCAATAGCAACAGTAATGTCAATTATTTTATCAGGCTGACCAGTGAGCTCAGCAATAGCTGAAAGAATCTTTCTGTTATTTAGCTTAATTACAACGTTATTAATTTTAAGTGAATTAAAAACTGTTGATATAATTTGAATAAAATCTATTTCATTTAATAATGAATCACTACCAATAATATCAGCATCACACTGAAAAAACTCTCTATACCTTCCTTTTTGGGGACGATCAGCTCTCCAAACTGGTTGGATTTGAAATCTTTTAAATGGAAATGTTAGCTCATTTTGATACTGAACCACATATCTAGCAAATGGAACTGTTAAATCATATCTCAATCCTTCGTTACATAAACTTTGCTCTAAAGCAGCTAATGAACTTGTAGAAGCATCAACAGATTTAACGGCTTTTAAAAATTTATCTCCCCGATTTAAGACTTTAAAAATTAAACGATCACCTTCATCCCCATACTTACCTGTAAGTGAAGATAAATTTTCCATAGATGGGGTTTCTATTTGATTAAAACCATAACCTTCAAATGTTTTTTTGATGACATCAAAAATGTAATTTCTTCTACGCATTTCAAGAGGAGAGAAATCTCTTGTTCCTTTTGGGATTGATGGTTTATTCATGATTAAAATATTGCTGTAAAATTAGCATTTGAGTTGTAAAAAACAGCAATTAAAACTAAAAAGACCGTATTGCCCTAACATGGGGATCTGTTAAATTATTTTTACTTCCATCATCAGCAAAGCCAGCACCAGCGTTAAAATACCAAGCATGAGAGGCAGTTTGTTGAGTAGATGACCAATAATATCGTTGTGCTATACCATTTGTCTGCGGGTCATTATCTTGGTCTAAAACCTTATTAATGATATATCGCTGATTAAACAAAAGATTAAATTCATCTATTGAAGGCATATACCAATCAGAAAAACCATCATATGAATAAGAAGCACACAAACCAACAGCAAAATAAGGTTTACCTCCTGCAGCAATATAAGCAAGAGTATTTGAAGCTCCATCCCAAGTACTATTGCAATTTGGAACAGTTAGATCTGGAAAACCCCATCTGCAAGAAGAACTTAAATCATTTAAACTAGCAATTAGACCATGCTGATTACCTATAGAATCTTCGTACACATAAAAAACAATTCCACCACCAAAAATTTCTCCAACGTAATGTTTTTTTAAAGAAGTTGGTTGTTGAGAGAAAAAAGGCAATGAAAATAACCCTAAAACGATACAAATAAACAATCTCATTATACTATGTAATTAAAACTAAAATACGGTAAAGTAGATAATAAAAAAAACCCATTTAATAAAATGGGTTTTTTGCGGTGAGTGAGGGATTCGAACCCCCGGTACCTTTCGGCACAATGGTTTTCAAGACCACCGCATTCGACCACTCTGCCAACTCACCGAATGCTTGAGTGTGCAAAAATAGAAAACTTTTTTAGTTGCAATAATTACATTTTAAAAATATCTTAATTAATTTTAAATAAATGTCATGGAAAAGCACCATAAATGGATTTAATGCCTATCTAAAAATAGAACGATCTCTTTCTGAAAATACGGTTGAAAATTACATTAGAGATATTCGAAAATTAGAAACTTATTTCAATAAATCTAGTAACACAAAAATAAGCTGGGAAAGTATTAACTATAGCCACCTTCAAGAGTTTTTAACAAATGTTCACGACATTGGTCTATCTTCCAATACACAATCAAGAATTATTTCTAGCATTAAAACCTTTTTTAAATTTTTATCTATTGAAGATCTAAGAAGTGATAACCCAGCAGAGCTATTAGAATCCCCAAAAACAGGCAGAAAAATTCCTGATACTTTATCTGTTGAAGAAATAAATTCTTTAATAAATGCTATAGATAGATCTAAACAAGAAGGAGAAAGAAACGTTGCAATAATTGAAGTACTATATGGCTGTGGATTAAGAGTTTCAGAATTAATAAATCTTAAACTATCTGAAATCTATTGGGATGAGGGATTTATTCGAGTTATTGGAAAAGGAAGTAAACAACGTTTGGTTCCTCTAGGATCTGTTGCGAAAAAACACCTTACCATCTATTTAAATGAAATAAGAAATCAGCTTAATATTCATTCTGAAGCTTCGGACATTGTTTTTTTGAACAGAAGAGGAAACAAATTATCAAGAGTTATGATTTTCACTATCATTAAACAACTTTCTACAAAAGCTGGCATAAATAAAAATATTTCACCTCACACCTTAAGACATTCATTTGCTACCCATCTTATTGAAGGAGGGGCAGATTTAAGGGCAGTACAGGAAATGTTAGGCCACGAATCTATTACTACCACAGAAATATACACTCATTTAGACCGAAATTACCTCAGACAAGCAATTCTTGACTTTCATCCTTTAGAAAAAAAGGATTCGCCCAACTAAACATCAAATCTCCTATTACAACTATTAATAGAATAATGTACTGAACTAATAAAAAAATGGATGATTCATCTACAATATTTACAGATCTATATGAAAAATAACTCAAGAAAATAACCAAACTCCAAACTAGGGGGAATAAGTAACCTGTAAAAACTGCAAAAGCAATAACAAAGATTATATACCAAGGATGTACAACAGCTGAAAAAAGAAAATAGATTAAAAAGACCAATGATACTTTCTTAAACAAATCCAATCTTTTAATAGTCGGTTGTTTTGAAAAGGACAAAAACAACAAAAAGCAAACAAAAACAATCGACATTAATTTACCAATAAGTGCAATTTGGTTGTAACCGGATAAATAAAATCCAATCCACCTAAATACATAATAAAAACTCGCATTAAATTCAAAACAATTGAAGTACAACAGAATACTCTCAAAAAAATTAGCGGAAAGCTCCCAACCTGAAAAGGGTAAAAACATAACAGTACAAGCAATTAAGATCACTAGTAAAAAACGCGCAAAATTCTTTATCCCAAGATGATAAACAAAAACAGGTATTAACATTAGTGGAAGTAGTTTAACACAAATCGAAAAGGAAAAAAACAAGCCACTTAAAAGGATATGTTTTGTGTTCAAAAAATAAAGGCTCATCAATAAAAAAGAAACCGCCAAACCCTCTAAATGCAGATTTCCTGTTAATTCAATAATCACAAGTGGATTTAGAATATAAATCAAACTATTTAGCTTATTTATTCCAAATCTTTTTAGCAATTTAATCATGTAAAACCAGCCCAAAACTTCAAAAAACAGAAATACAATTCTAAGAAGTAAAACATTAGCAAATAGACTTAAGCCAGAAAAATAAGAGCAAATCAAAAACAACAATTGAGCAACAGGTGGATATACAGAAAAATAATTTTCAGAATTCATTCCTTCAGAAAAAAAAGTGATTGAACTGCTTTTAAGATTAGTTAGGGCATAATTTTCTTTTTCGAAATCATTAAAATGATAATCTGCTGGCTTATGCTGGTATGGATTAGTTGTCTCTATACAAACATTTCCATCCCAAGAGAATCTAAAAAAATCGTCTGAAAGATTAGGGAAGTTAAAAAACAGTGCCAAACGCAAGAAAATGGCAAAAACTAAGAGCGCGTTAAAACTAAATTGCTGTTTTTTAACAAACAGAAAATAGACAATTAGAAGGTAGCAACAAAAACAACTAAAATAAGCAGAAATAAGTTGAATCTCCTGGTCTCTAGTAACATAAAATCCAATATAAAATGTACTAATAAAAAACAATAGAAATATAAACCACAAAGCATACTTTCTATTTAACCAATGCATGTCGAATTGAATTAAAGCTTGAATATCCAGTACCAATAGCAATCATCAAAATAAAAACCAACATGAAATAGGAACTACTTTTTAAGCAGTAAAAAAGACCAAAAAAGGAATAAAGCATAAGAAGAAATTCAAAAACCAATACAGGTTTAAAAGTTACTCTATCGTAAATATTAGTTCCAACATAATTCCGATTGATAATATTAAACTTAGGGGTTCTAATAAAATCTGATTTTACACCAAAAAAACCTTGAATCACTCCAATAGAAACATACAAACCAATACCCATACAAAAGGAAAGAAAAAGAGGAAATAGGAAAACAAAATAAAGGATACTAAACAATGGTGACTTAAGATTAAAATTTGAAATAAAATATGTTAATCCAAGAAGGAAAGTAGAAATAACAAAAACCCTAGTTAGGTCTAAATAAGATTCGTAATATGAGTTATTCAAACCCATGTAAACAATCGGAACAGAAAGAACAATTAAAAGCATCATACAAACAAACATGAATGAATTAGTAAGGTGAAAAAAAGCACTTATCTTTTGAAAAAAAGTAAGCTGGTAAGATCTTAAAGTCTTCATTAAATTCTTTTTAGCACATTCCGCAGCACCCTTTGACCATCTAAATTGTTGGTTTTTTAATGCATTTATAGTAATAGGAAGCTCTGCTGGAGAATCAATTGATTTTACATAAACAAACTCCCAACCCTTTAACTGAGCTCTATAACTCAAATCAAGATCTTCAGTAAGCGTGTCACTCTGCCAGCCACCAGAATCCTCAATACATTTTTTTCTCCATACACCTGCAGTTCCGTTAAAATTGATAAAAAAACCTGCCTCACTTCTACCCTTTTGTTCTATTGAAAAATGACTATTTAAGGCAAAGGCCTGTAGTCTGGTTAACAGAGAAAATTTATCATTAATATGACTCCATCTTGTTTGAACAACTCCAACATTTTTTTTATTAAAAAAACCAATTGTAGATTTGAGAAAATCTTTCTTAGGCAGAAAATCAGCATCAAATATTGCTATAAACTCTCCTTTACTTAGAGACAATCCATTTTTAAGAGCACCCGCTTTAAAACCAATACGGGTTTCTCTAATAATATGTGAAATATTAAACCCTTTTTCCTTATAAAAAATAACCTTCTGAGCTACTATCTCACTTGTTTGATCCGTACTATCATCTAATAGCTGAATTTCTAATTTTTCTTTAGGCCAATCAATACAACAAACGGCATCAATCAATCTGTCTGCAACATATCTTTCATTGTAAATAGGTAGCTGAATGGTAACAATTGGATAGTCTAAACATTGATTTTTTTCTTCTGTCTTTAAACAACTTTTCAAGTAGAAAACAACCAAAAACAACTGATAGACACTATAAACAAAAATATAGCTCAAAGCAATTGTATATAGAATAACAACTAATAACATCAAATTTTAATTACAGCATATTTAAAAATAGAAACAATAATCTTATAACCTGCCAGAATAGTTCCTTTAAATGTGCCTGAAATTTTACTCACACCTATTCTTTGACGATAATTAACTGGAACCTCAATTATATGCATTTTTTTCTTAACAGCTTTTAATTGCATTTCAACAGTCCAACCAAATGTTTTATCCTGCATTTTAAGTTCAATAAGCCGATTAAATTTTATTGCTCTAAAGGGTCCCAAATCAGTATACTTATATCTATATATCAAATAGATAAGTGAAGTAGATAACCAATTTCCAAATCTTTGTTGAAAAGGCATGGCTTGAGGCTCCATATTTCCTAAAGACCTAGAACCTATTACCATATCAGCATTTTTTGAAACTATTGGCTCAATAACATCTTTCATTTGTGAAGGATAATCTGAATAATCACCATCAATAAAAACAACTAGATCAGGCTTTACTGATTTAGATTTTATGTAATCAACACCCTTCAAACAAGCACAACCATATCCTCTATTTTTTTCAAATAAAACTTTTGCACCCGCTTTATTGGCAATTTCTGCCGTTTTATCTGATGAATTATTGTCAACAACAATAATTTCCCGAGTCAAATCCTTTGGAATATCAGCAATAACATTATTTATAGCACCTTGTTCATTAAAAGCCGGTATTACTACATCTACTAACAAAAATGATTATTTGTAGTTTTTAGATTCTAAATCCCAATTATATGGAACATATTCAATAGCTGGATCAATATCACTAGGAATAACTTCATTTCTTTTCATGATTTCAATCACACCTTTCTCACCTTTGAAATCCTCTTTAAACCAGCTAAAAAGCTCACTTACCTTAAGCAAATTATTCAATGAATCATA
Source organism: Crocinitomicaceae bacterium (assembly GCA_002716065.1). Classification (GTDB taxonomy): domain Bacteria; phylum Bacteroidota; class Bacteroidia; order Flavobacteriales_D; family Parvicellaceae. The sequence goes on from PAZE01000038.1 coordinate 35,719, forward strand.
GGATGATGTAGCAACTGTAAATACATTTTCAGCATCAGACAAGTCTTGCTCAAGAGACTCTGGTTTATAATAGGCAATTGCAGGACATGACGATGCCCCACAATTCATTGTAAAATGAATTCGATAATCTAGTTTATTCAATTTAAAAGTATCTACAATTGAATTAGAATAGTTTTTACCTCTAATAATGCCATGTTCAATTTCATCTAAACTAATAGGAATTCCAGAAATAACAAGGTTAGATGATTGAAAAAAATCATCCATATTTTTGAAAGAATTTGAGTCTAACAAAAGCTTATATTGTACTAATGAGTTGTAAATATTTATCCAAAAAGACAATTTTTCTTCATACGAATCCAAATCTTCATTTAATCTATCAAGATTTAATCTAGATAATGTATCTACAAAAGCATCTACAGGTTCTTCATATTTTATAGCTAAATAAAAATCCTGTGAGAAATACATAATGTTATTGGGGTAAACTAATTCAGAAGAGTCTAAAATCGATTGAAGATTAATTTCAAGCTTATTTGTTGAGTCTAAACTACAAGAAAAAGTAGCTCCTATAATGCATAATACAAATGAAAAATAAACGTTAAACTTCATAATCCTCTATTAGATTACTAAGATAATAGAATATATAAGAAGATATATTTTAAAATGGATTTGTAGCCCATATTTCAAGCTCCGGAACAAAACCTCGTGAATCCATGGTTACAATACCTTGTATTGCGTGAGCGATATCCTTAGAACGTAGCTTATTAGAAACTTCTTTTCTTTCAACCCTATCTTCAGCATTAAAGGCTGTTGGTACCTCACTAGGATTAACCAACATAACACGAATGTTATGCTTTCTTAATTCATTTCTCCAGCATTGTGTTAATCCTTTAAGGGCAAACTTTGAAGAACAATACACACTGCCACCAGCAAAACCTCTAGAAGCTGCCGTAGAACCTATATTTATAATTGTTCCTTTTTCTTGCGCTTTAAAAAACTTTACCACTTCTTGAGTAATTAAAGTAAGTCCAAATACATTTGTGGAAAAAGTTTGCTCAAAATGTGAAATTTTAACTTCAGACAACTCTCCAAAACTACCAATTCCCGCATTATTAATTAACACATCTATTCCTCCCATTGAATGAAAGGCATCTAAAATTTTGGCATCTATTGAATTGTACTTAGTAACATCTAAGTGTATTGGAATCGCTTTTATTTGCTGAGCAACCTGTTCAAGTTTATTTTTATCTCTTCCAGTAATTCCAACAATGGCTCCCTGAGAAGCAAATAAACTAGCTGTAGCTTTTCCAATACCAGAACTTCCTCCAGTAATTAACACTTTAAGTCCAGAAATTTTAGTCATATTTTTTTCTGCAATTTATTAAAAATAAAAATCAATAAATAGTACTGCAGATATAAAATACAATTCTATAAAAAACAGAAACTGATAAAAAAATTAAATCTTTTTAATGTGTGCAGATTAAGCTTCATTTTTCCAACTTATTAGTTTATCTTTAAGAATAGATAAACATAAGAATAATGAAATCTTATTTAATTCGATATAAGATTATTTTCTCTTTGTTTTTCTTCTGTGTACTACCTCCTTTTTTTGCACAAAACATCCTCTTTAACGGAGGATTTGAAGAAAGTCAGGGAGATTGGTCTACATATTTTGAAACTAGCTCTGGATACAATGGTAATCTTTCAATAGTATCCAATAATGTTCATAGTGGAGATAAAGCAGCGAAAATTTCAATCACTCAAGTTTCAAACAATCCTCAAGTTTTAAAAGCTCAACTAAAAAATAATTTATTTCATATTGAAAGTGGTCACTCTTATCAAGTTTCTGTTTGGATGAAATCGAATTCGCCTGTTGATGTTCAAATTATATTAATTAAAAATACTAATCCATGGACATGGTTAGGAGCAAAAACGGTAACCTTAACCTCTTCTTATCAGATGTTTGATTTTTACACTGGTCCATCATTTTTAACAACCGATAACGATGTAAGATTCGCTATTAGATGTGGTAACTCTGTAGCTGATATTTATGTTGATGATGTTGTAATAACCGACTGTACCTCCCCTATTAATTACACTAGTTTACACACTAGTGTTACTGGAAAAGGGACAATAGAAATTTCCAATGGTAACATTACACAAAACTGTATTGAATTCTGTAATGACCAATTTCTAAATGGCACATTAATTTCCCTTACTGCTTCTCCGGAACAAGGGTATGTTTTTGATGGCTGGTCAGGAGCTTGTTCAGGAAATGGAAATTGCCAAATCACTATGGACCAACTTAAATCTGTAGGAGCACATTTTAGCTTATTATCATCTGATAATTCTTGTTTAAACTACCGAAATCAAACCAATTGGAAAATAGCAGGATTTCAAGGAATAATTCCACATGATGGAAATATTATTGACATGACGCAGCCCCCTTACAATTGCATTGGTGACGGAGTAAACAATAACTATCAATCAATTCTAAATGTCTTATCAGATGTTAAAACAATTCCAGGTTTCAACATAATTTATTTTCCAGCTGGCACCTATTATATTGAAGGTAAAGAAAGTTTTTTTATTCCCGACAACACCGTAATAAGAGGAGAATGCTCAAGCAATACAACATTAGAAATTAATTCAATAGCTGATGCTTCTCCATACACTACAAATAAAATTTTCAGAATTGAGCAAATTGGTAGTCAAAGCACAAAATTTGGCCCTGAAACTTCTTTAAAAGGTGGATTCTATTTGGGAAGTAAGGTCCTAACAATTGATGATTCAACTGTAATAAACACAGGAGATTTCATAGAAATAAGACAACATAACGATACAGTAAAAATGGCTAGTGATAGGGTTCCATTACAAATTTCAAACTCAACTTGGCAAAATGCCTACAATACTTTTGGAGCTGATGCAGTCGGAGAAATTGCTAAAGTTGTTGACAAAAATGGAAATAACATTATTCTCGACAGATCACTTCACCACACCTATGACCCTAAACTTTATCCAATGATAAAAAGAATTGGATTAATTGAAAATGCTGGAATTGAAAACATTAAAATTTATCGTCCTAATGGAAATAAAGACAACATGAATATAGGTATTGAAAGAGCCTATAATTGTTGGGTTAGGAATGTTGAAAGTTCTTGGGCAATGAAATGTCATGTATCCTTAGTTAGATCCTATCATTGTGAAATAAGAGATAATTACATTCATCACGCTTATGATTACGGAGGAGGTGGTCATGGTTATGGTGTTTCGGTAAACCATAGGGCAACTAGCTGTTTAATTGAACACAATGCCTTTAAAACATTAAGACATGCAATGGTTCTTAGCTATGGTCCTATCGGAAATGTGTTAGGATACAATTTCAGTACTGACAGTAATGATCCTTCAGCAAATTTTGGCCTTGGAGATATTAAAGCCGATATTTCTATTCATGGTTTCTATCCGACAATGAACCTTTTTGAAGGAAATATTGTTGAATTCATTCATTCATCCGATTGGTGGGGACCAAGTGGACCCGGAAATACTTTCTACAGAAATAGAGCAACACATCAACCCTTAACAATAAGTGATAATTCACATTATCAGAATGTTATTGGAAATGAATTAACTTATAATCCAATTGGATGGGCAGATAATTTTGAAATTGAGAGCAGTGTAAATCATACTACAAAACACAGCAACAACGACCAAGGAAACATTGATGTAAATAAAATATTCACTCTAGGAGAGTCCTTATATCAAAATAACTCAAATTTTAATTATGGATTTCCTATGCCTAATATTGGACCTATTAATGGATTAAATCCCTCTGGAGATTATCCATTCAATATGCACGACAATAAAGCTAAACACAGATATGACAATTCATCAAATAAAGCTCCTTGCTTAAACTCTTGCTCATCAAATGTTTTTCCCGACACATACAGCTCTTGTGAAACATCTGTAGACTTGTATTATCCACAATCATCAAGTAACAAAATTCTATATGGTGTAATTGTAGAAGATATTCCGAACACTTATGGAGGTTTTACTGAAGGCGACCCAGAAATTTACATTAAAATATACAACAGCAATGGAACATTGGTATTTACTAGTGAAAACAATTATATAAGTGCAGATCCTGATATATACATTTCATGTGACTTTCTTCAGATCGACACTTCTGAGACCTACACAGTTCATGTATATGATGATGACGGGATAACAAGTGGAGATGATTTTTTAGGCACTGTAACTTTTCAAGGCAACAGCAATTCATCCTATTTCTATAATTATGTTTCTGGAAATCTTTTACAAATTCAACTTGTAAAAGAAAACTATACAACGCAACTAATATGGAATGATGGCTCAACAAATAATCCTATTACCATAAACCAAAGTGGAACCTATTCAGTAATAGCTATAAATAATTATGGATGTAAAAGCTCAGACACTATTGATGTAACCCTGAATCAACCACCACAAATTATTTCTGAATCAATTTCTTTTCAGGAAACCTGTGATCTTAGCTCAATAAATCCATACAGTATAACAACAACTGGAGGTGTTAACATTAGTTATCAATGGTACAGCAACACTTCAAATTCATATAGTGGAGCTAACCCAATTAACGGAGCTAATAGTTCTTCTTTTCTCCCAGCACCAACAACATATGGAGATTACTATTATTTCTGCTACATTTCAGATACAAATACTTCATGTGACAATATCTACTCATCAATTGGAAATGTAAGGGTTAACGACCCAATAAGTATAACCAATCAGCCCATTGCTAATCAAATGACATGTGAAAATGGATCCGTTAATCCATTGGCTGTTAACGTATCTGGTGGCGGAACAATTACCTATCAATGGTATCAGAATACAAACAATTCTGTTGGAAATGGGAATCCAATTAGCGGAGCAACCAATTCATCTTACCTTCCATCTTCTCAAAACATAGGAACGCTATACTATTATTGTGAAATTAGTTCTAGTGGATTTAGCTGTCCAAGTACAATTTCATCAATTTCCGAAGTTGTTATTGAACCTCAAATCATCATTACTACTCAACCCATTTCTTTACAAGAGGTTTGCATAAATGACTCTTTAGTAAACCTAAACGTTTCTTGTTCAACAAACCTAGGACTTAATTACCAATGGTTTTCAAATACCACATCATCAACATCAGGTGGAAGTGCAATATTTGGGGCGAATACCAGCACATATACCCCTTTAACAAATTCACCTGGAACTCAATATTACTATTGCGTTATAAGTAGTAATACCGTAGGATGTTTCACAACATACTCTAACATTTCTGAAATAAATGTAATTGAGTTTATTGAAATAACTACGCAACCAATTTCTTACAATGAGGTATGTACATATGACACATTATCATTTATTTCAGTAACAACAAATGACACATCGCATTCAATACAATGGTATGTAAATTCTATTAACTCTTACTTAGGGGCTCAATCAATGCAAAATAACAATAGCTCAGCATTACAAACATTCTCCGCAACTGAAGATAGTTTATTTTACTTTTGTATTGTATCAAATGGTATATGCAACAACGACACCTCTTTGATATCTTCTATTGTTTATACAGGTATTCCCACTTCTTCCTTTTCATTTCTAAACAATAATCTATCCATTGACTTTACAAACAATAGTCAAAACGGAAATTCTTATCTTTGGGATTTTGGTGATGGAAATACTTCAACCTCTTATGAGCCAACACACTCCTACGCTAACAATGGAAACTACAATGTAATGTTAATTACATATAACAATTGTAGTTCTGATACTACCATATTAAATATTGAAGTTTTTTCAAATACTATAGCTGAAAATCCCCAAATTAAAGTTGAAATTTATCCCAACCCAACAATTGATGAATGCACATTTAAAGTTGATGAAAACAATTTTAAAAAAGGAAAATTAAAGATAGTTAACTCTACAGGAAAAACTGTTAAAAAAATATCCATATCTACCAAAACAACTCTTATTAGACTAGACGATTTGGAAGCTGGAGAGTATCTATTTCATTTCCAATCAAATAATAAAACGATACTTAAAAAAGTAATTAAGCTTTAATTTAAATAAGATGTTATCTTGTTGGACATTGGTTTGGTCATGCTTCTAAATCTATCTACCAACTGGCCTTTGCCATTAAGCAAGTACTTTTCAAAGTTCCAATTAATATCGCCTTTAAAACTTGCATTCTCCTGTTGGTTAAGCCAACTAAAAATTGGATGAATATCATCTCCTTTTACAGAAACTTTTTCAGCCATTAAAAAAGAAACTCCATAATTTTTTTGACAAAAAGCAGCAATTTCCTTGTTGGTACCTGGTTCTTGAGCACCGAAATTGTTTGCTGGAAAACCTATTACAATTAAATTGTCTTTATAGGTGTTGTGCAGTTCTTCCAATTCCATGTATTGTGGAGTAAATCCACATTTACTAGCAGTATTAACAATTAGAATTTTCTTACCTTCAAATGAAGAAAATGAGACCTTTTCACCATCAATAGAAGTGAATTTAAACTCATGAATACTTTTTTGAGCCATAACTAAATTTATAAGTAAAATAAATAATAAGGGTAATGTTATTTTTTTCATGTTTTTTTTTCTAAGCTAATAAACTTTTTTACTCTTTTATTAATTGTCTAATATTTTAACACTTTTCAGAGCTAGCATATTCATTGAATTACTTCCTACTCCAACAATGTTTTTTCTGTAAAAGCGTATAGTTTCTGCATAAAACAGGGGAATTACTGGCGCATTATCATGAATTATTTGTTGCATTTGCTTATATAACTCATACCTAGCAAATTCATCTTGCTCGGCAAGAGCTTTAACATATAAGCTATCGTAATAGTTATTATGAAAACGATAATAATTATATCCATTTTCAGGGTAAAAATTACCACTGTAGAAAAGCTGGAAATAGTTAACAGGTTCGGGAAAATCGGCAACCCAAGATTTTCTATAAAAACAAGCTTCAAAATTGGCCACTCTCTGTCTTAAGGAAGAACTTGTATAAATTGCAATATCAACAGTAAAACCTAATTGTTGTATTTGATTTTGAAGGTACTCACATAATGTTTTGTATTGCTCAGTAGCTGAAAGAGTAATACGAATATTATTTAATCCATCTATATCTTTCAATAAACTTTTTGCTTTGTGTAAATCGAATTGATAGCCATCTATTTTGTAGTATTCAAATCCAGGCATTCCCAAGGGAATAAATCCATTTTCTGCAGGAAAGCCTATTCCATTTCTAAGGTATTTAACTAATTTTTTTCGATCAATTGAATATCCAATTGCATTTCTTAGCTTTTGATTGGCTAAAGGATTTTTGGTTTGCCTATTTATACTATCATCAACTAATATTCCGATATAATCAGTATTTAACCAAGGTTGTTTTTGTAGATAAAACTGAGTTTTAAATTCCTCTTTCAAATTTCCATCTCTAGTCAAAAGAATATCCTTGCCATCTTCATCTAATCCGGAAATCATATCCAATTTACCAGAGCTAAAATTGATGTATTCTTGGTTTTTATCATTAATAAATGTTACAGAAACAGCATCAATAAATGGCAACTTTTTTCCATTTAAATCGGTTTCAAAATACAAATCATTTTTAGCTAGAATGAGTTTTACATCTTTCTTCCATTTATTTAACTTAAAAGGTCCAGTACCTATAACATGTTGTGAAAAATCTTCTTTGTAAAAATCAACAACTTCTGAAGGAACTATAGATCCATAAGGAAGACAAAGCTGATAAATAAATGAAGGCTGAGGAGATTTTAAATTAATTTCTAATGTATAATCATCAACTACAACAATTCCATTTGGATAATCAAGTACAGCATTAAAAATATATTTTCCAGGCGATGCTGTATTAGGGTCAATAATTCGATTAAATGAATACGCAACATCTTCAGCTTTTACCCAAATAGATTCCTTATCCAAAAGAGAACTTGGATGAAAGCAAACATCCTCTCTTAAATAAAAAGTATAGGTCTTACCATCTTCACTTACCTTCCAAGATGTTGCAACACTCGGTGTTAATTGTAAACTATCATCTAAACCGACCAAACCATTAAACAATTGCTGAGAAACTAAAAAATCTTCGTATTTAGTCATTTTAGCTGGATCTAACCATAAAATACCTCCTGGCTCATTGTACTTAAATACCTTAAGAGTAGAATTATCTTGATTATCATCTAACGAACAACCAAAAAAAATTAACGCAAAAAACAACGATATATTAACTCTAAAAAGAAGCATTACTTAAAGATATAATAATGGGCTGTATTAAGTATTCATTGGATTAATTTATTTTTGCATCATGAATCAGTATGGAACCGTAGCCTATTACACCTTAGGTTGTAAACTTAACTTCTCTGAAACAAGTACCATTTCAAGGAACCTTGATCAGCAGGGCTATGCAAAAATTCCTTTTGAAAATGGAGCAGATGTTTATGTAATTAACACCTGTTCAGTAACTGATCAGGCTGATAAAAAGTGTAGAAATATTGTCCGAAAAGCTTTAACTTATAACCCAGATGCACTTGTTTTTGTAATTGGTTGTTATGCTCAACTAAAACCAAAAGAAATTTCTTCAATTGAAGGTGTAGATTATGTTTTAGGTGCTAATGAAAAATTCAACATTTCTCATTACCTAAATAGCAAGCGTAAAAAACAACAAACAATAATCAAAAACAGTCCTATTAAAGAGACCAAGAGATTTATCCCTGGTTATAGCCTTGGAGATCGAACACGCTCATTTTTAAAAGTTCAAGATGGATGCAATTATTTCTGCTCTTTTTGCACTATTCCATTAGCTAGAGGAAGAAGCAGAAGTGGCAGTATTGATGAAACTCTAGCAAAAGCAAATGAACTGGCCCAACAAAATGTTAAAGAGGTTGTTCTAACAGGTGTTAACATAGGAGACTTTGGTCATGGATCTGATGAAAACTTTCTTGAGCTTATTAAAAAATTAGACACAATAGATTCAATAGAACGATTCAGGATCTCTTCAATTGAACCCGATTTATTAAACGAAAAGATTATAGAATTTGTTAGCAAATCAAAAAAATTCACTCCACACTTTCATATTCCACTTCAAAGCGGTTCGGATCTTCTACTGAAAAAAATGAGAAGAAAATATGACAGTACACTCTATAAAAAAAGAGTAGAAAAAATAATTCAATTAATGCCCAATGCATGTATTGGTGTTGATGTAATAGTAGGTTTTCCTGGAGAAACAGCTAAGGAATTTAAAAAAACAATGGATTTTTTAATTGATTTACCTATTGCTTACTTGCATGTATTTACTTACTCTGAAAGAGCCAACACCACAGCCCTAAAAATGGAGGACAGTGTTCCCATGCACATAAGAAGAGAAAGAAATAAGCAACTCAGAAACTTAAGTGAGAAGAAAAAAAGAGCCTTTTACCTTTCTCAAGAAGGTAAAACAGAAGAAGTTGTTTTTGAAAAGCAACAAGAAAATGGACTAATGTATGGTTTTACCTCAAACTACATAAAGGTAAAAACTGGCTATAATCCTTACATGATTAATCAGACTGGCAAGATAAAAATGATGGAAGTTGGCCACGATGGAATTATGAAAATGGTTTTTGCTAAAACAAACCAACAAACCAAGGTTCTAACTAATTGCTAATAATTTTTCAACCTCAATTAAACCTTCTAAGAAAGATTATATCTAATAGCTATAAAGAACAATTACCGCTTATATAAAAAATAATCTGCTTTAGATTTAGAAAAACTATTTTAGAATAAAATTATCTTGAGGATAACTATGAAACGATTATTTTCTTTTTTATTTCTTTTACTTATTGGAATATCCATTCATGGGCAAGGAATGACAATAAAAGGAAATATTATAGATACATTAAACAACAACTCCCCAACGGAAAATGCTGTTGTAATGGTCACTAGACTAAGTGACTCGGTATTACTTGGATTTGATAGATCTGATATTAATGGAGACTTTTTAATCGACAAACTCCCCTATGACACAGTAGAAATCATCATCTCTCACCATAATTTTGACGAGAAAATCATCTTTTTTATGGGAAGCAAATCCAACAATGAACTTCTATTAAAAAACACTATTCTTCCAGACAAAAGTCAGCTAATTAATGAAGTAACCATATATGCTAATAAGGAACCCATTTTCTTTAGAGGAGATACGCTAGTATACATTGCAGATTCTTTTAAAACCAAACAAAATGCAGTTGTTGAAGATTTATTAAAAAAACTTCCAGGAGTTGATGTTGACAAAAATGGCACCATAACTTCTCAAGGTTTAGCAGTAAATAAAATATTGGTTGATGGTGATGAATTTTTTGGAGACGACCCTACTGTTGCAACCAAAAATTTAGGAGCAAAAACTGTTGAATCAGTAAATATATATGAGCAAGAAAACGAAGATGAAAGTGAAACTGCTGATGAAACTATACAAGTGATGGACTTAAGATTAAAAGAAGGCTCAAAGAAAGGGTATTTTGGAAAAATATCTGGAGCCACAGACTTTCAAAATTTTTATGAAGGTGAATTTCTTTTCAATAAATTCAAAGATGATTTCAAATTATCCGTTTTTGCACTTGGAACCAATACTCCTAGGTCAAATTTTGGTTATTCAGACGCCAATACATTTGGACTAAGTAATGAATCTAATTTCAATAATGGGAGGTGGTGGAGTGACTACACTTTAAGCTCTAATAATGGAATTCCTAGAACTTTTCGTTCTGGATTTTACTACTCTGATAAAATCTCAAAAAAAATTAAATTAGGGGCAAATTACACCTATTCCAACAACGAACTTGAAAGTGCTTCTGATCAAGCTTCACAATATTTTCTTACCGACACAACTTATTACACAGAAGATTTAAGCAGCAACTACCAAAAAAACGAATCTCATGGTTTAAATATGAATCTAAACATTCAATTGGACTCATTAACCAGTTTAGAAATTAAACCAAGATATAGACAAAATAATGGTAGCTTTTATACTAATGATTCTACAAGATTTATTAATCAAGAAGGTCAGCTTAGCTCAAATACATCTATTTTTAATTCAAGCTCTAACTTTTCAGAAACTATTTCTAATGAAATTCAGCTCAAAAGAAAGTTTAAAAAAGAAAAAAGAGAATTGACATTAACAATTAAAAATAGTTTTTCTGAAGCTTCAGATTCTAGCTCTTTATATTCGTTAAATAATTTTCAAATATCCCCTACTCTATTTAACGACACAACTGATCAACAACAAGCGGAAAATTCAAAAAATCAAAATCACAGTGCATTACTTTCTTTTAGAGAACCCATTTGGAAGATTTTCAACCTCACAAGTGAATATTACTTCAAATACTCTAATAATCAGCAAATTAAAGAGACTAATGATTTTAATTTACTTACTGAACAATATGATCTTATTAATGACAATTTTACAAATGACTTTACCACTAACAAAATCACCAATAGATTGGGCTTATTTTTAAACTACAGGTTCAGAAAGCAACGAATTAAAATTGGTGCTTTTGCAAGAAATGTAGACACTGAAACTATTGTATTAAATTACTCAACAATTAATCAAACCATTTTCAACATTCTTCCCCAATTTAATTACTCTTATAAATTCAGTAATTCACAGCGATTTAGATTCAACTACAAGACCAACTCTTCTCAACCCTCAATTAATCAACTCCAACCGGTTCAAAACAATTCTAATCCAAATAGAATAACAGTTGGCAACAGTAATCTAGTGCCTAATTACGTACACAACTTTAATTTACGCTACAATTCATGGAAAGCGCTTACAGGTAGTTATATATTCACTGGTCTTACATACAGAATTACTCAGGATGCCTTTTCTTCTTCAGTTGAATACGATTCTATAGGAAGAACCATTTCTAAAACTGTAAACATAGACAACAACCAAAATGGCTATTTTTATTTTGGTTCAGGAATTCCTTTATTGAATAGCGTTTTAAGTATAAATCCTGGAGTTAATTTAGGATACTCTAATAATACAAACTTTGTTAATCAAAATGAAAACATCACCGATACCTATGAAGTTACAGGTGAGCTTGAATTTGAAATCGAAACCGATACCATAGAAATTTATATTGGAGCCAACTATTCCTACTACTCACCTACTAGTACTCTAAGCTTTACTAGTAATCAGCCATATAATTTTCAAGAATACTTTATTGAAATTGGCATTGAACTACCTTTTAAAATGAGAATTGAATCCGAAGCTACATATGAAATTCAAACCTATCCACAAAGCACAGATCGAAACATTAATTTACTAATTTGGAATTTTGAGCTAAGCAAACGTTTTCTCAAGACAGAAAACTTAATTCTATCAGTTTCAGGAAATGATATACTAAACCAAAATATATTATCTCAACGAACAATCAACAATAACGTAATTACAGATAACCAAACTACCATAATTTCTAGGTACTTTTTAGCAAGATTAACCTATAGATTTAACAACACTAAAACAAAGGCAAATAATGCAAATTTTAAATAAAAAATATGTGCTCACAGTAACCTTCCTTGCCTTTGTACTTTCAAGCATAGGTCAACTTAAAAGTGGTGTAATTTCTTATGAAAGAAAGGTGAATCTATTGAAAAAGTATAAATCTAGTCAATCTAAAAAGTGGCTTGGAGATCAAAAAGTAAAACTGGATTACTTTGAATTACACTTCACGGGAAATAAATCACTTTTCAAACCAGTAGAAAATAAAACACCCTCAAGATCAGATTGGGTAACCTCAAAGAACACTGTATTTCAAGATTTAGATAACAATACTAGGCTTTCCATCTATAGTATTTGGGGAGAGGCTGTATATGTTAGTGATTCCTCTGTTTCCAGAAAATGGAAAATAACTGATAGAAAAAGAATGATTTCAGGTTATGAATGCCGAAGAGCCATATGGGAAAAAGACGATACTACTAAAATATACGCTTGGTACACCAATAGAATTATTCCGTCTATAGGGCCAGAAACATTTAATGGTCTTCCAGGAACAATTCTAGGACTTGCCACAGAGGATGGAGGTGTTGTCTATTTTGCAAAAAGTGTTAAAGAAGCTTATGTAGATCCGGACAATTTAAAACCTGAAACAAAAAAGAAAGAACTGTTTACTGAACAACAGCTCAGAGATAAATTGGAAAAAAGAGCAAAGTCTAATCCATGGATGAAAAAATTAGTAAATGAAGTGTTTGCTTGGTAAGCTTCAAATTATCTAATAATAAACTCTATTTCCCTCTCAAAAGTATTTCCTAGCTGATCTACAAAGACAAAATGATGAAATCCTTCATTTGCTACTACTTCAAGCTTGTGCGATCTAGATGTTTTTCCTAGATATTGTTCGTCCATATACCAATAAATTTCAGCATTAGGGTTCTTATGAGCAATTTCAAAAATTGAGGCACTGATTTCACCACTTAAATCTTTGGGAACAAAAATCTTAAGCCCATCATTAGGATATACCAAATCCATAACCCACTCATTATTTTCAATACACTCTGGATGAATGTCTGGAATTTTTTGATAGTCAGGGTGATTTAATCTATAATATCTTTCTTGTAAAGGAGGAAGTGTAAACCATATTTTTTCCTTCATTTCTGCCACAGCATAACATTTACTATTTACCCTGTAACGAAGTTGATTATCTAAATGAATCTTTTTATGAAATGAGCATGTTGGAAACTGCAATCCCATTTCACAGGCGTTTATGTATTTAGTATCAGGACAAAGATCAGACTTTCTAAAACCACTTTTCGAGCAAACTTCAATTGGTATTAAATCCTGAAAAGGAGAAGTAAACCATGATGTTTTAGGAAGCTTATCAAATACATCAAACATCAAAGGAGCAGCCATCTTTACTCCTGTTAAGCCTGGTCTACCCTCACCGTCTGCATTTCCTACCCATACGCCAACTATATATTCAGGTGTTATTCCAATACTCCATGCATCTCGTTGGCCAAAACTTGTTCCAGTTTTCCATGCAATATCACTTGATGAATCAAAAATTTTCCAAGCACCTTGCTCCAATGGACGATTAACTTGTGTTAAAATTTGAAATGTCTCAAAAATAGATGCTTTAGAAAACTGATTTAATTCAACAACATTAGCATTGGTGGATGCTAGCATGTATGTCGGTCTTTGTAAAGAAGAATTATTCAATTTTCTTGCTAAATAATAGTATGCCGAGCAAAGCTCCCAAAGATTACATTCAGCTCCTCCTAATATTAAAGATAATCCATAGTGTGAAGGACCATGATTTATGGTAGTAAAACCTAGCTCTTTTAAGCGTTTGTAAAACTCTGGAACTCCATAATGCTGCAAAAGTTTTACTGCAGGAATGTTCAAAGATCTAACTAAAGCATCAGAAGCTTTAACAGCACCATCAAAGCTTCTATGAAAGTTTTGAGGAGAATACCCAGAAATTTTAGTTGGAACATCTTCCAATAAAGCATCTGGAAGCAAAGTACCATTTTCCAACATAGACATAAATAAGAAAGGTTTTAATGTACTTCCAGTACTTCTTCTAGATGATATTATATCTACTCTAGATCCACAATCCTCTACCACACATTTGGTATTTCCTATGTAAGAAATCACCTTTCCCTTTTTAACGTCAAAAACTAAAATAGCAGCATTTTGAATTTCATTATTAGAAAGTCTCTGGTGATGTCTATCAATAAGTTCATTTAAGGAAACCTGAAGATCTTTATCAATTGAAGTTTTAACAATCTTGTTTGATTTACCTTCCTTTGCCACTCGATTTATAAGATGAGATGCATGTTGTGGAAGTGCAAGAGGTTTTTGTGGTAAAGGCTCATCTTTGGCAAGACTGCAATCTTCCAAAGAAAGAATTCCCCTTGATGCTAATTTGTCTAATAATCGGTTTCTTTTATTACGTAATTTCTCTTGATTTTTTCCTGGATATATCAACGAAGGAGCATTGGGCAAAACAGCAAGTGTAGCAATCTCTCCCCAAGAAAGTAAATAGGAAGCTCTTCCATAATATCTCCATGAAGCAGCCTCTAATCCAACTACATTGCCCCCAAATGGTGCGTGTGAAGCATGGGCATTTAAAATTTCATCTTTAGAATGCGAAAGCTCCATTCTTAAAGCCATAAAAATTTCAATTAACTTCTCTTTATATGTTCTTGCTTTTCCTTTTCTAGAGAGTCGAATTAACTGCATTGTTATGGTGCTTCCCCCACTAACTACTTTTTTAGAAAATAAATTTTGATAAAATGCTCTTACAATAGATACTGGATTTAACCCTAAATGATAATAGAAATATTCATCTTCAAAATGAATTACAGCCTGCTTATATTTATAGTAAACTGAATCTGAGGATGGGAATCTCCATTGTCCATCACTTGAAATTCTTGCAGAAAGTAAACTACCATTGTTACTTTCAACAACAGTAGAATAAGGATCGTTAAAAAGTGTTTTTGGAAAAGAAAACCAAAAAGTGATTAAAAACAACAAGCCCAAGAAAAAAAAAAGGTTTCTTTTTTTATTTCCTTTTTTTATTAACCTAACTAAAATCCACATTGTTATTTTAGCTCACTTAATTCTACCCCAGGTTGAGTAACCTTAACCCTTGTTCCACCAATACGAGCATTAATCTCATTATCGTACATAGCTTCACAGTAAACTGTAGGTAGATTAAACTCCCCTAAATAAGAAGCATTCAAAATAACTCTAAACTTCTTTTTCTTATTTCTATTAATGTTAAAATATGTCATTACTCTATCATCTCTAAAGTCTTGATAATCTGGAATATCTTTTAAAAGAGTTGATGAATTAACATCCATTCTAGTATTTCTAATCTCCCAACCAGAAGGAAATAGCTGAGTTAGTGCAAGTTCAGTATAATTAGACTTTAATCCCGGATGATAAATCTCTACTTCAGCCATAAAATCTGTACCTTGCTCAATCTCTGTTGGATTAAGCTCATTTTCTTGCAGATCAAGATATCGGATAGTCATTTTAAGGTTACTTTGAGCAGAAGAATTGTCTCCATGTAAAGGTATTCCACTAAGCTGTTGTTTGATAAATAGTTTCTTTTTAGAGTTGTTTGTCACCTTAACATTTCCATTTCCATCATTATTAAATGATAAAGTATTTTGACTTATTGGGGACTTAGTAGTTAACGAACTACTTTTTCCATTAATAACAACATCAAAAGACATTTCTTCATTAACATCATTTCCAACATATTTACTTATTGCCATTAAAGAATAAGCAGTTGTTTGAGTACTGTACCAATATTTTGAAGATAGACCTTTAGAAATATTATCCATAATAGATTTACCAGTAGCATAGTCACCAAGTAAAGTAAGCACCTCTAAAATCATAGCCTCATCTCTTGTTTTGCTTCCGTAAGTATAAGAACGAAATTTATAGTCTTCCACCTGAATACCTAAGTTATTAACAATAGATTTTGCCACTTCTTTTTTACCTGCAAGTAAATACGCTCCTGCTAATCTCCATTTAGAAGTAATTGAAAGATCCTTAATCTCTTTCATTCTATTCATGGCTCCAAGAGCAGGCTTTTTAGCTAAAGCAAGTGTATAAAGCCTGTAAGATTGCACAAGTTCATTTGAAGTACCACTATTGTAGTATCTACTCCAAGTATTGGCTCTTTGCTTTTGAAATTTAATCCAATTTTTAATTAAATCATCTGGAACATTATAACCTTGATTTTTTGCTTCAATAAGAAAATGTCCAGCATAGTTCGTGCCCCAATCTGAAGCACCATTATTGTTGTTTGGCCAATATGAAAAACCACCATTTGTTATTTGGAAAGATCTTATTCTTTTGATTCCTTGATCAATATTGTTTTGAATTTTACTTTTTTCTTGGTCGGTTAAATCCAATAAATTTGAAAGGAATAATTGAGGAAATGCAGATGAAGTAGTTTGTTCAATACATCCATGTGGGTATCTAATTAAATACTTTAGCCTACTTTCCAAGTTTAATGGAGGAATACTTGAAACTTCTAAGACTCCTGAATTGGTCCCTTTTATTCCAATAAAACTATAATTACTTGACCAAGAATTTCCAGGTTCAATTACAGCTTCAACAATATCTTCAACTCTAGGATTCGGAATTCGAACCGCTATATCAATTTCATGAGCTGCCTTTTTTTTACCACTTTTGACTGTCACTTTAACTTTTCCCTTACCTATTTGATCAACCACTTTTAAATTGAAATTAATCACCTGATCTCCAACCTCATTAAAAGAAAGATTCTTTGTAGATTTATCTGCTATTGAGAAAAACTCATTTGTTTGAACTGAAACAGAAACATTTTTAATGGATTTATCCATTGCAAAAACAGTAACTGGCAAGGTTACGTTGTCTTCTGGAGAAACAACTCTAGGAAGTGTAGCAAGCACCATTAAAGGCTTTTTAACTGGCGTAGTTTTCTCTGAACTACCATAGGCACCATTATCTCCAGCAACAACCATTGTTCTAACAGAACCAATGTAATTAGGCATCATAAATTTATGTGTTTTGGTTTGTCCTGCTTCAACAGTGAAAGGCCCTAAGTAAATAACTACAGGTTTAAAACGATTAACTTTGCTAGCATCATTTTCTTTTTCAAATTCATCACCACCAAGAGCTAGTAATCCAGCCATTTCACCAGAGTAAGCACCAATTACATATTTATACATGTCCCACGTTTTAACTCCTAAGGCTTCTTTAGCATAAAAATGATACCAAGGATTAGGAGTTTTAAAATTGGTTAAATCCAATAATCCATCATCAACTACAGCAAGTGTGTAGGTCATTTTCTTGCCTTTTTGCTCACTAACATTAACAACTACCTCCTTCTCTGGAGCTAATTCATCAGGCATATCAATTATAGGTTTTAAAATGGTATTAGGATCTTGTACCTTAATTGATTGGATACCATACAAACGAATAGGAAGATCGTTTTCTTTATTAACATGTGGTTGAACTAAAGATATATTTACAAAAACGTTAGGAGCCATTTCTGGAGTTGCATCAAATGAAAACTTATGCTCATTTTCCTTTGGATCCACCCAAAAGGTTTGAACAACCTTAGAACCAGACTCAATACTTACCAATGCTCTTCCTTGATTAAACTCAGGTAATTCAACGTGAATTTTATCTCCAACATTATATTCTTTTTTATCTGTAGAAAAAACAAGCATTTCAGCGCCTTGAGGATTATCTGCACCAGAGTTATTCCACCACCCTTTATAAGTCAAGTAAAAAGTTTCTCCAGTACTATGGCCAGAAATAGGATCGGTAATTCGAATAAGTTTTCGTCCATAGTAATTTTTATCAAAGCTCATTTCATAAATTAGCTTACCGTCTTTTGTATCAACAACATCAGATTTAATCAGGTGTTTAGAACGATTGGAAACGTATCTTGCCAAGTCATCATTGTATGATCTTTCCCACCACCATCTCCAACGCACATCAAAAATTTCAATTTTTAATCCTTTACGATCAATAGGATTACCATTTTCGTCTACGGTAACAATGGAAACTAAATTTTCATCATTGCTGTATAGTGCACCATTCCAACCTTCTCCCTCAGGAATTTTAACACCCACGTAAGAAGAAAATGGAGAATAGCTAATGCTATAATTATTAATACTAAAATCTCCACTTTTTTCGAATACTCTAGTTTTAAAGTTTGCTTTTAACATTCCTGGTGATTCATCACCCACATTAATATCTGGGTCAAAAGAAACTTTTCCTTCAGAATTGGTTTTACCCTCAAAAATGAGTCGATCATCAGATCTAAAAGATTTAGAGGGGTCATCAAAACTATAGTTATCAAATTCTTTAAATGAGGTTTGACCTCCCTTTAAAGATAATTCTACATCCGTTTTAAGATCTTTTGCTTTTGCTCCATGTAACCATGAAGATTGAATTTCACATGACTGATTCCCCTTAGAAATAAATTCACCGTTAAAATCCAATTTAATCTTTAAACGGTTAGGTTTAACCGTTTCGATTTTTAGTGTTTTAGATATCACTGTACCACCTACTCTTACTTTTGCCAACCAATTCCCTGTAGGTGATGTAGATTCTGTTGCTGTTCTGAAATCATAAAAGCCATTTTCTGAAGAAACTTTAACCTTACGTTCATAAAGCTGATTATCAGGATTATACAATTCAAATACCACGGGGTGGTTTTCGGCTATCACATCGTTTTTATCCTCTAAAATAAGAGAGAGATATAATGAATCTCCTGGACGCCAAACACCTCTTTCACCATATAAGAATCCTTTTACACCTTTTACTACTCTATTTCCACTAACATCAAACATACTTACTGAAAGTGAAGACCCATCATCCAATCTTAAATATCCCTTTTGGTTATCTTTTGTAGCTACCAAGAAAAATGGCTTTGCACTAAGATCTATTTCGGTTAATCCATCGGCATTAGTAACATTTGATTGAATCAGCTGATTTTGATAATTATAAACATCAATTGTAACTGCATCTAAAGGATTTGTTGTTTTTATATCAGTTACTGCAACATTTAATTTATTAGTAGCAGATTTTTTAGCTATAATTCCCAAATCTGAAGCAAAAATATTACTTGAAACAGATCGGTTATTAACTCTGTAATATGAATCTTTACATGGGTTATCTCTATCATCCCATCTATATTCATAATAGTAATCGTCCTCATAATAATCGTAGTAATCGTCCCAATAATAAGAATTTGGCCCATCATATTGAGCAAACTCAGGATCTTCACCCTGAAATATTTCATCAGCAGCAGTATACTCCTGCTCACATGGATAGACAGATTGTGATCGATCAAAACTAAGCTGAACTTTATAGATTGCTCCTGGCTCTATAGTTATAAACTTAGAAAGATCAATAGAGAAAGTATTCCATGAACCATAGTCAATAGCTTTTTCCGAAAGTAACTCTACCTGATCTTTAAAAATAATTCTACCAACTCGTTTAATTTCTCTAGAACCATTGAATTGATTAACCTGAAAAAACTGAGCAATATTATCTTCAAAAATTTTGATGATTTTAACATTTACACCTTTTAAATTAACCGCCTTAAAAGGATAAACTAATCCATCTGTACTAGGAAGAATAACACCATCAGTTAGAGACTCAATAGCCGGTTTAATACTTGTAAAAGTGACTTTTTGTTCATATGAATTTTGCAGATTATAACCCATAATATTCTTTAAACCTTGATCAACTATAATAGTGTAATCACCACTTAATCTATTTCTAGGGTAAACATTAACATCATTTCCATCAATAGATAATCGAACGCTGATATTACTGTTTTTAAATCGTATAAGTCCATCAATATTTTGTTTCTTTTTTAAGGGGTCAGAAAAATGAAGAGTTAGCACTTGATCTGGATGCTGAGCTATAGTAAAATTGGTTACAGAAAACTCCCCTAAAGGAGGAATTGAAATAATTTCAGCTCCATCCTCTTTCGCGCCAATTTCAGTTGAACTCCAAAGAACATCAACTGATTCTAAAGATTCGTTTCGCTGTATACTATCTATAACAAACTCATGAGACAAACCATCTTGAGAATGCTCCCAATAAAGAGCTAATTTTTTGGAAGACTGAACAACATCAACAATAGATTCCAAAATTTCAGCATCTACGTAATCGGCAGTGTGAATTTTACAGAGAGCTTTTTGCCAATGAAGATCATTTTCGTTAACCGCCTTTAGACCATTAAATTCAAAAAATACAGCTTGCTGAATCGTTTGAAATTGAAATTCGAAATTTTTTAAATCATCAGAAACCTCCAATAAATCACCTAAATTAAAGTTAGCAGAATAAGTTACTCCAGATGGGAGCAATTCATTTGGTGTAAATTCTAAAGTTCTGCGATCAACCCACTTTGTAGTACCTTCAATAGTTGGTTCAAAGTCAAATAGATTTTTTTCAATACCAGAATTAAATACTTCTTCACTAACATCGTCAATCAAACGAATGTTGATAACTGACGAGTTGGAAATTAAACCAGAAGTATAGCCAGAAACATGACCATTAAATATAGGCTTAGTTTCGATAGATGCAGTTTTATTACTTCCACAATAGTTGAAAGTTAAAACAACACCAACAGCAAATACTATAAAAGCAGCAGATTTTAGAATAGTTTTCATATTTGATTTTTTAAGATGCAATTGCATCAATTATAAAATTTCATTAATTATTTTTTCAATTGTAAAGCCTTCCGCTTCAGCAATATAATTACGAACCAAACGGTGTCTTAAAATTGGTTGAGCAACAGCTTTAACATCCTCAATATCAGGTGAATACTTTCCGTTAATTGCAGCATGACATTTAGCTCCTATTATTAAATACTGAGAGGATCTAGGACCAGCACCCCAAGAAACGTACTTTTTAATTACATCAGGTGAAGAATCAAAACCTGGCCTTGTTCTTGTATTTAATTTAACAGCATATTCAAGTACATTATCTGGCACGGGTATTTTACGTATTAAGTTTTGAAAATAAATAATCTCCTCTTGTGTAATTACATTATTAAGTTTTGGTACAACATCTCCAGTTGTACTTTTCACAATTTTAATTTCTTCCTCAAATGACGGGTAATCAACCCATATATTAAACATAAATCTATCAAGCTGAGCTTCAGGAAGAGGGTAAGTTCCTTCCTGTTCAATGGGGTTTTGTGTAGCCAACACAAAAAAAGGTTGTGGCAATTGATTTGAAACTCCTGCTACAGTTACGGATTGTTCCTGCATTGCTTCAAGTAATGCCGCTTGTGTTTTGGGAGGCGTTCTGTTTATTTCATCTGCCAAAATAATGTTAGCAAACAATGGCCCTTTTACGAATTTAAAGTTTCTTTCAGAATCCAAAATTTCAGAACCAATAATATCTGAAGGCATTAAATCAGGGGTAAACTGTATCCTATTAAAAGACAAGCCCAATACATCAGCAATAGTACTAACCAATAATGTTTTTGCCAATCCAGGAACTCCAACTAATAAACAATGTCCCTTTGAAAATATAGAAATTAAAACCTGTTTTACCACTTGATCTTGACCAATAATAACTTTAGACACCTCCTCTTGAAGTGCTTTGTATCGATCTACAAAAGCATCTAACCCCTCAACATCCGATTTATACATTTATTTAAATTTTAAGAATATAAATATAAGTGAAATTACAGTTCAATCATTAAAGAAAATACAGCAAACAAATAGTTGCTAAATACTACTATCTTTAACGCAGAAATGAATGAAAATTGTGTGCCATATAGAATAGTTTTACCTCAAGCAGAAAAAACAGGAATTTTACTGAGTATTCCGCATTGTGGAATTGAATTTCCTAAGGAAATAAAAGACAACTATAAAACAGACTTAATTCAACACCCTGATGACACTGATTCCTATTTAGAAAAATTGTATGATTTTGCTTCTTCAATGGGGATTACCGTAATTCAAGCGGTATATTCAAGATGGGTAATCGATTTAAACAGAACACCAGAAAACAGTTCGCTTTATAGTGATGGTAGAATTATAACTTCATTATGCCCAACAACTAATTTTTTTGGTGATAAAATTTACACAGATCAATCCCTAGAACCAACTTCTAGCGAAGTCGAAATAAGGTTAAACAAATACTACTATCCTTACCATAATAAAATTGACGAAATTCTAGTTGAGCTTAAAGATGAATTTAAAAATGTAATTCTTTGGGATGCTCATTCAATTAGAAGAAAGGTTGAAACCATTCAAAAAGAACCGTTCCCAGATTTAATTCTGGGAAATAACGACAAGAAAACAGCAAGTGAAAAAATTATTAAAGCTGCTTTAGCCACTTTAAAAGATAGCAGCTTTGAAGTATATCATAATCATCCATTTAAAGGAGGCTACATAACTAGATCTAAGGGTAAACCAACAAAAAACATTCATTCCCTTCAACTTGAAATGGCTAAAGATTTATACATGTCTAATAATGAAACAGTTTACGATTCAACAAAAGCACAGATGATTCAAAAAACACTAAAACAAGCACTAACAACATTAACCAATTTCACTAATGAAAGAGTTTAATTTTAAAGGTCTTCTACAAAAAGATGGATGGATTGAAAATGCAAGGGTAACTACTGACGCAAATGGATTAATTAAATCAATAGAAAAAGTAAATTCTTCCCAAAAAACAACTGACTATGCTATAGCAGGCTTTCAAAATGCACATTCTCATGCTTTTCAATACGCTATGGCTGGATTGGCAGAGCTACACTCTACATCACCTAAAAATAATGATTTTTGGAGCTGGAGAACAGCTATGTACAATCTAGCTCTATCAATTTCTCCTGATGATATGGAATCTATTGCAACAATGCTATACAAGGAAATGCTTAGAAATGGTTATACACATGTTGCTGAATTTCATTATTTACATCATGATAAATCAGGAAAAAAATACAGAAATTTAGCTGAAAATGGAGAACGATTAATTGCAGCAGCTAAAAATGCAGGTATTAAGATTACGTTAATTCCCATATTTTATCAAAAAGGAGGGTTTGGAAAAGATCCTGAGCCCAAACAGAAAAGATTCATTTCAGATACTTTCGATAGCTACATTAAACTTTATAATTCCAGTAAAGAAAGTACTGGATTTTATTCCGACTCAACTGTGGGAATAGGCATACATTCTATGAGAGGAGTATGTAGCAATGACATAATTCGAGTAAGTAATTTTAGAACTAACAATACTCCTTTTCACATCCATGTTTCTGAACAACTTAAAGAAATCGAAGATTGTAGGAAATTTCTTGGTCAGCGTCCCGTAGAATGGCTTTCCAATAACATTCCTCTAAGTGAGCACTATCACCTAGTTCATGCAACTCATATTAACGAAAAAGAAGTTTCAGCTATAGCAACAACTCAAACAAATGTTGTGCTATGTCCAACTACTGAAGGAAACCTAGGAGATGGAATATTTCCATTGAAAGATTTCTTAGCTAAAAACGGAAATTGGTCTATAGGAACTGATAGTCATGTAAGCTTAAATCCAATGGAAGAAATAAGACTTCTAGACTATGGGCAACGATTAATTTCACACAATAGAAATACTTTTGGCAATAAATCCTCTGGTGACAATGGCACTATTGCTATTAACAGCAGTTTAATTAATGGGAAAAAAGCTATGGGTGTTGATACTAAGAATCATTTTGAAATTGGCAATTCCTTTGATGCTCTAATAATTAGTGACAAACACCCACTAATCGCTCAAACATCTCTAACTAACTTAAGCAATACAATTGTTTATTCAAGTGATTCCTCTATGTATAAAGGGACTATAGTAAATGGTAATTGGTTAATAGAAAATGGCAAACACTGCAATGAAAAAATTGATGTAAACTATAATTTAACTTTAAAAAAACTATCAATAAGGTAAAACTACTTTAAAGATGGTTTACTACCCATTTGTTTTAAATGAGCAGCATGATGCTTAAGTGCTTTTAAAAACGAGTTGTTCGCATGATAAGGAACATTAAATTCTTCAGCAGTAGATTTAACAATCTTAGAAAGCTGATAATAATGAATGTGACAAATATTCGGAAATAGATGGTGTTCTATCTGATAATTCAAACCTCCGATAAACCAAGAAAACAAACTTTTTCTATTGGAAAAATTTGCAGTTGTTTCCATCTGATGAATGTACCAATTCTTATGAATAACACCTCCTTCTTCAGGAAGAGGAAAATCTGTTTGATCCACAATATGAGCACATAAAAAAACAGTGGTTAAAAACAAACCAGCAATAAAATGCATTAAGAAAAAACCACCAATTGTTAAACCAACGTTACCAGTAAATAAAATTGGTAAACCAATAATATAAAGCATATAAAAAGACTTCCACAAAGAAAGGTAGATAATAGCTTTTTTAAGAGAATATCCTTGAAGCTTCACCAAGTTCTTCTTATTATATTTTACAATCTGAATAAAATCCTTAGTAAGTATCCAGGAAATGGTCATTAAGCCGTATAAAAACCAAGCGTAAATGTGCTGATAACCATGATGCCATTTTCTTGGTTGAGAGTCAGAAAAACGAAGAACAATTCCTGCATCAACGTCTTCATCCATACCAATAATATTGGTATAAGTGTGGTGCAAAACATTATGCTGTATTCTCCAATTCAAATCATATCCACCAACAATATTTAAGCAATAACCTAAAATTTTATTTACTCTAGGGTTTTTAGAATAAGCACCGTGATTGGCATCATGCATAACAGATAAACCTATTCCAGCCATTCCAAGACCCATCAAAGACCACATTAGTATCGGAAACCACCAGTAGGAAAAAAGGTCTAAAAGAATAAATACAAAGGGTATAAAAAACAAAGAAAGCATAAAAACAGTCTTAAAAACCATAACACCATTACTATTTTTAGAAATCTTATTTTCTTTAAAATAGCCATTAACACGCTTTCTTAAAACCTTTACAAACTCTGGTTTAGAAGTATCAAACTTTATAGTAGCTGGATTAGAAATAATAAATAGTATAAAATTAAAATTAGGAAACGCCTAATTGTTTTAAATGTCTGGTATGGCACATAAGCGCACCTAAAAATGTTTTAAAATTATTGTAGGGTAATCCATATTCCTTAGCAGTAGCTTTAACAATAGGACTAATCTTTTTGTAATGAACATGACAAATATTGGGAAATAAATGGTGTTCCACCTGAAAGTTTAACCCACCAACATACCAAGAAAAAAATCTTGACTTCATGGCAAAATTAGAAGTAGTATGCAATTGATGAGCATAAATATTGTGCTGTAAATTACCAGATTCAGATATCTTTGGATACTGAGTATTTTCAACAACATGGGCACATTGAAAAACAATAGCCAAAACAAAACCAGCAATGAAATGCATTATGAAAAACCCAGTTAAGGCAGACCACCATGTTGAAGCAAAAACTAAAGGCAATACCAAAACATAACCATAATAAAAAACCTTAGAACATATAAGAAAAATTAGTTCTTTGGAAAAGTTAATTTTTTGCATACTTAACAAACCTTTTTTCTTGTATCTAACCAATTGAGAAAAATCTTTATCAATAGCCCAGGAAATAGTCATTAAACTATATAAAAACCATGCATATATGTGTTGAAATCTATGAAATCTTTTTCTTTCTTGATCGGGTGAGAATCTCATCATAGGGTCAGAATCCAAATCTTCATCAATTCCAGAAACATTGGTATATGTATGATGTAAAACATTATGTTGAAGTTTCCAGTTAGTAGCGCTACCACCAACTAAATGAATAAAATAACCCAATATCATATTAACCTTTTTATTCTTAGAATAGGAACCATGATTTGCATCATGCATTACACACATACCTATTCCAGCCATTCCAAATCCCATTAATGACCAAAAGATAAAATTGATCCACCAAGATTCTACAACACCAGAAATAATAAAACCAAATGGAACAAAATAAATAGCAACCATAACAATTGTTTTGATTACCATATTAAAGTTGGCATGCTTGGAAATATTTTTCTCCTTAAAATAGGCGTTAACTTTTTTTCTTAGAGCCTTAACAAATTCAGTGTTTTTATTGTCAAACTTTATGTGTTTAAAATCAGGCATTATCAATTTTTTAATAAACTATGGCAAAACTAGTTTATTAATACTAACAACCACCTAATGTTGAACATTTTTAATGTACAACTAATTGTTAACACTTATATTTTTTTTTGAATAGTAATCACAATAAACTTTGAAGTTGGTGTATTGCTTTTATCTGCAACACTTCCAATGGGAACAAGAGCATTGGTTTCAGGAAAATAGGTTGCACAACATTTCTGTGGAATCGGATATCTAACCACCATAAATTTCTCTACTGTTCTTTGCTCATTTTTAAAATGACTTGTTATATCAACAACATCTAAATTTTGAACACCATTAGAAATCATGTCTTGTTCATTCATAAGTATTACCCTTCTCTCATTATATATTCCTCTGTACCTATCGTTTAAACCATAGATAGTGGTATTGTATTGATCATGGGTTCTAATGGTCATCATTAAAAGCTCACGAGGATTTAATTCTAAAGGATTAACATGATGTATAGTAAAATTAGCTTTGCCAGTTGAAGTAACAGAAAAATCACCAGCTCTAGCATTGTTAGGTAAATAAAACCCAGCAGGATCTTTCACTTTTTCATTGTAAGACTCAAAACCAGGAATAACATCTTGTATTTTATCCCTGATTAATGAATAATCGTCTTTAAAATCCAACCAATTTATAGTATCCATTGGAAATAATTTAGCCGAAAGCCTACAAACTAGCTCAGGCTCACTAATAATAGCATCAGAAATTGGAGGCATATTACCCTTGGATGAATGCACCACACCCATTGAGTTCTCAACAGTAACAAATTGATAACCAGACTTTTGTAAATCTAACTCAGATCTACCAAGAACAGGAAGAATTAAAGCTTTTTTCCCATGAATTAAATGGCTTCTATTGAGCTTAGTTGAGACATGTACTGTTAAACTGCAGTTTTTTAAAGCCTCTGCAGTAAATGCTGTATCGGGTGTAGCGGAAATAAAATTGCCGCCCATACCTATAAAAACTTTTGCTTTTTTCAAATGCATTGCTTTTATAGCATCAACTACATCATAACCATGGGCAGTTGGGGGATTAAAATCAAAAACCTTTTTTAAGTTTTTTAATAAAAAAGGTGGCGGTTTTTCCCATATACCCATTGTTCTATCACCCTGAACATTAGAATGACCTCTAACGGGGCAAGTTCCTGCTCCTTTCTTGCCAATACTTCCCTTTAAAAGAAGTAAATTGACCAATTCTTGAATATTAGCAACTGCATTTTTATGTTGCGTCAGGCCCATAGCCCAACAAATAATAATTTTCTTTTTGGAAGCTATAAGGTCGGCAGCTTGTCGAATAAGATCTTCATTAACACCACTTTCTTTAACCAAAAAATCAAAATCTTGTTGATTGATATTTTCTAACAACTCATCTACTCCTATGGTCTTAGAATTTATAAACTCCCAATCAAACTGTGAACCAGAATCTAGAGCTTCTTTTTCATTAAGTAAAAATAAAATTGCCTTAAATAATGCCAAATCTCCATTAATTCTTACTGGCAAGTATAAATCTGTAAGATTAGTACCCTTACCCAACCAATCAATTGGTCTTTGAGGGTCTTTAAAGGCAATTAATCCAGCTTCGGGAAGAGGATTAACACATATTATTTTCCCACCATTTTCTTTAGTGTTTCTTAATGCAGAAAGCATTCTTGGGTGATTGGTTCCTGGATTCTGACCAACAACCAATACCAATTCAGCATGATTAAAATCATCTAATGTAACAGAGCCTTTTCCAATACCTAAAGATTCAGAAAGTGCTGCTCCACTACTTTCATGACACATATTCGAACAATCAGGAAGATTATTTGTACCAAATTTTCTAACCATTAGCTGATATAAAAAGGCAGCTTCATTACTAGTTCTTCCAGAAGTATAAAAAATTGCTTCATTAGGATTATCAAGACCATTAAGCTCATCTGCAATAATATCAAAAGCGCTATCCCAAGAAATGGATTCGTATTTATCTAAATCAGCGTTAAAAAACATTGGATGAGTTAACCTACCCGATTTTCCCAATTTTAGATCCGACCATTCCAGCAACTCTGCAACAGAATGTTTTGCAAAAAAAGCAGGATCAGCTTTAATTTTAGAATATTCTTCAGAGATGGCCTTTGCACCATTTTCACAATATTCTGCTAAAAGTGCTCTTTTATCATCTGGATCTGGCCATGCACATCCAGGACAATCAAATCCTCCTTTTTGATTAATAGAATTTAGCAGCTTAATTCCTTTAGCAACTCCGACTTCTTTCTTAATAAATTTTAATGACGATAAAATAGCTGGAATACCAGCAGCAAATTTTTTGGGCCTTTCAAGAGAAACCCCTGTAAATTCAACCGGTGGCTGCCCAGAATATTTAAATGAGTTTTTCAATATTTAAATTTAAGAATATCTCGTTGATTTTCCATCTCTGCAAAATGCAAAAAGGCGAATCCCTAATTCTTTAGCATAATCTATCGCTAATGAGGATGGAGCTGATACAGCAATTAAAACAGGTATTTTGGCTCTAAACACTTTAGTAATTATTTCATAGGACACCCTACCACTAACCAATAAAAAAGAAGGAGCTTGAATTGATTGATTAAGAACCCCTCCTAAAACCTTATCTACTGCATTATGCCTTCCAACATCTTCTCTTAAAATTAACAAATCACCAGCTGAATTAAAACCAGCAGCAGCATGAGAGCCACCAGAGAGTTTAAATAGCTGCTGATTTTCTATCATAGAAGATTGCATTTTTTCAATTAATTGAACAGGAAAATTAAAACCCTTAAGAGGTTTTCCAGAAACACTCAAATCACCCAACTCTCTTTTACCACAAATTCCACATGAGGATACAGAGAGTAAACTTCTTGAACTTAAGTACCCTTTTCCAAGATTAGCTTTTTCAACCGAAACATTAAGTTCAGTAACATACCCCAAATGATTCTTCTTAACAATGGAAAAGTCTAGTTGATTTTCCTTTGTATATATATCTTCACTATATAATAAGCCTCTAACTAAGTCTATATCGTGGTATGGAGTTCTCATAATAACTGTAAATGGATCTCCATTAATATTAATTTGAAGAACTTCCTCAGATAATATACAATCGTTTACTTTTTCAAAAGAGTCTTGAAAAAATTTTTCTCCTTCATATTTTGGCAAATCAATCAACTATGATAAACCAGATATTTTACCATTATTATCAATTTGCATACCCTCAGATGCAGGGACAGCAGGCAATCCAGGCATACGCATCATTACACCAAGAATAGGTATTACAAAACCAGCACCAGCAGCAAACTCAAATTCTCGAACGTTTACATCAAAACCTTCGGGTCTTGAAAGTAAAGCAGGATTATCACTAAAAGATTTTTGAGTTTTAGCCATACAAACCGGTAAGTGCTCCAATCCCAATTGCTGAATTTTCTTTAAATCAGTTAATGCCTTTTTACTATACTCAACCCCATTAGCTCCATATATTTGCTGGGAAATAATTTCTATCTTTTCTCTAACTGTAAGATTCCAATCATAGAGAGGTTGAAATTTATTATCACCTTCAACTTCATCAACAATAGCATGCGCTAAATCAGTCATACCATCTCCACCTAGCTCCCATCCTTTTGCAACAACTGCCCTAACACCCAATTTTTCACAAAACTCAATCACAAAATCTACCTCCTTTTGAGAGTCGGAAGGAAATGCATTTATAGCAACAACGGGGTTTAAACCAAACTTTTTACAGTTTTCAATGTGCTTTTCCAAATTATTAATTCCCGAAGAAACCTTTTCCAAACTAGGAGTATTATACTGCTCTTTTTTAGCACCACCATGATGTCTTAATGCTCTGATAGTAGCAACAAGAACCAGTGCTTTTGGACTTAATCCTGCAGATACGCATTTAATGTTTAGAAATTTCTCTGCTCCTAAATCTGCACCAAAACCAGCTTCGGTAACCACATATTTGCTCAATGACATTCCCATTTTAGTAGCTATTATCGTATTGGTACCTTGAGCAATATTAGCAAAAGGACCACCGTGTATAATTGCAGGATTACCTTCAAGAGTTTGCACCAAGTTGGGTTGAATAGCATCCTTAAGTAAAATAGCCATTGCATCCTGAGCATTTAAATCTCTAGCATAGATAGGGTCCTTAGCAAAAGTGAAGCCAATAAATATATTACCCAACCGTTTTTTGAGGTCTTCAAAATTTTCTGACATACACAATATTGCCATAACTTCAGATGCAGGAGTAATGTTAAACCCATCTTGTCTGGGGATACCATTTGCAGTGCCCCCCAAACCAATAACAATATCTCTAAGAGAACGGTCATTCATGTCCATAACTCTTTTCCATACAATAGTTCTAGGATCCAGACCCAAACTTCTGGTTTTGCTTTGAATATTGTTATCGATTAATGCTGAAAGCAGATTATTCGCTTTTTCAATTGCAGAAAAATCACCAGTAAAATGTAAATTAATATCTTCCATAGGAACTACTTGGGAATATCCTCCACCAGCAGCACCTCCTTTGATACCAAAAACAGGACCAAGTGATGGTTCCCTTAAAACAACAGTTGTTGATTTTCCTATCTTATTAAGCCCCTCTGTTAAACCAATTGACGTTGTTGTTTTACCTTCTCCAGCGGGTGTTGGCGTCATAGCGGTAACAAGAATTAAATTAGAATCTTCAATTTTTTCTTGATCCAACAACCTTAACGGAAGTTTTGCTTTATATTTTCCATATAGCTCTAATTCATCAGATGGAATATTTAGCTTTTGGGCAATAGAATTAATGTGGTTCAATTGTGCCTGTTGAGCAATTTCAATATCGGTTTTAAATTCTGTCATTTGGGTGTTTTTGAATTTCTAATATACTTAATTTTTAAGAGTTGTGAATGAATATAAAATTATGATTAATGGATTAACTTAATGTACTATGTTTGTAAAAAAATGATTAAGAGTCAATGAAAAAAATTTCTTTAGCAATTCATGGGGGCGCAGGCACTATCTTAAAAAGTGAGATGAGTGACACTATGGAGAAAAAATATTTAGCTGGACTAAAAGATGCTCTGAAGCAAGGATACAATCACCTTAAATCTGGTGGAAGTGCTATTGAAGCAGCACAACTAGCCGTTTGCTCATTAGAAGACAATAGTTTATTTAATGCTGGAAAAGGTTCTGTATTTTCTTCTAATGGCACCCACCAAATGGATGCCTGCATAATGGAAGGAGAAAAATTAAATGCTGGAGCTGTTTGTGGAGTAAGTGGAATTAAAAACCCTATAACTTTAGCAAGGCTAGTAATGGATAAAAGTGAGCATGTTTTACTTTCGTCTAAAGGAGCTGAAGAGTTTGGTAAGTTAATGAAATGTAAAACAGAACCGGCTGATTACTTCTACGATGAATTTAGATTCAAGCAATGGGATAGAATAAAAGGTAGCGACCAATTTCAGCTAGATCATTCTTCCAAAAAATCCGACAAATTTGGAACCGTTGGAGCTGTAGCATTAGATAGTAATGGGAATTTAGCTGCTGCTACATCTACCGGAGGCATGACCAACAAAAAATACGATAGAATTGGAGATAGTCCAATTGTTGGAGCTGGAACTTATGCCAACAATAAAACCTGTGCAGTTTCTTGTACTGGAAGTGGAGAATATTTTATAAGAGGAGTTGTAGCCTATGATGTTTCTTGTTTAATGGAAATGAAAAACTACTCATTACAGCAAGCATGTGAGGAGGTAATCCAGAATAGAATTAAAAAAATTGGTGGTGACGGTGGATTAATTGCAGTTGATAAAAAAGGAAACATTTCTATGCCATTTAATACTGAAGGTATGTACAGAGCATCTAAAGACTATCTTGGTAATGAGAATATTGAGATTTACTAGTCAAAATCAGCTTTTAAAGGTAAAACCTCTACTGATCTTTTGTTTAAATCAAAACAATCTCCATTAGCTAAAACATGTGTAGTTAGATTAGTCATAGTCATTGGAGTATTCTCATATAAAATGGAATGATTGTTATGCGTTAAATCTTTAGCATCAAAAACGATTACCATCCCAGATCCAATTACCTTACACTCATTTCCATTTTTTATTATCATTCCTGTATCTTCTCCAAGCCCTATACCAATAAGCTTCGGGAATTTAGCAACTGCTTCTGCCAACCTCCCAAATCTTCCACGCTTTATAAAATGTGTATCTATAATTAAATGATCAATATAATTCATTCCCTCTCTCATTTTTACAGCTCCTTTCAACAAACAGTCTTGACTAGAACCTCCCATTATCATCTCATTTACCATGGACATTGCACCTGCACTAGTTGCTGCAATTACAAATTCCTCATTGATGTACCTTTCCAAGAGGATTTTATGAAATGAGGTTTTTCCGATGATATCAACTATTCTAGATTGATCTCCACCAGAAAATAAAATACCATCACATTGTTTTACTTCACTTAAAAATGAAGGATCTTCACATTGTTTTGATTTACGGATATCCAATACATTTACATTAGTACAATCTAGCATCTTAAAAGCATCTAGATAATTTTGGCCTACTTCTTCTGGAATACTAGAAGCAGTAGGAATAACAATTATTTTCGCATCATTACCACCACATTGACGAACAATATGAGAAAGAATTCCTTCGTTTATAAAGTCAATACCTAGGTTTTCATGAGAACCCTTGTCTTCATTTCCGCCAATTGGAATAAGTGTTCCCTTTATTTGATTTAACATTTCTATAAAAAAAATTAATAGTGTAATTATAACAAAGATTATAATACTTTGCATTAGATAAAAATTTATTTTTGCATTCCATTTAATTTTTTAGAAAAAAAGCTATGAAAATACTGGAAATCAAAGCGATGCGAGGCCCCAACTACTGGTCAATTAGAAGACATAAGCTAATTGTAATGGTCTTAGATTTGGAAGATATGGAACAAAAACCAACCAATAAAATTGATGGTTTTTCAGAACGTCTTCAAAAACTATTTCCTGGAATGTATGAACATAGATGCTCAGTTGGATGCCCTGGTGGTTTCTTTCAAAGGGTAGATCAAGGAACATGGATGGGTCATGTGATAGAACACATTGCTTTAGAAATTCAAAGTTTAGCTGGAATGGAAGTAGGTTTTGGTAGAACAAGAACCTATGGCCAAGAGGGGGTTTACTTTGTTGTTTTTGATTACATAGAAGAAAAAGTTGGAAGGTATGCAGCAAAAGCTGCTTTTAGAATAGCTCAAGCTTTAATAGATGGAGAAGATTACAATCTTGAAGAGGATATTCAAGAAATGCGTGAAATTAGGCAATATGAAGGCTTAGGCCCAAGTACTGCGTCAATTATTGCTGAAGCTGAGTCAAGAAACATTCCTTGGCTAAGATTAAATAAGTATTCTTTATGTCAGTTAGGATATGGAGCTAATCAAAAAAGAATTCAAGCAACAGTTACTAGTCAAACAAGTAGTATCGGAGTTGAACTGGCTTGTGATAAGGATGATACCAAACAATTACTTGAAGAGGCTGAAGTGCCGATTCCAAGTGGAGATATTATTCGAACAGAAAGAGGTCTTAAAGAAGTTATTGAAGATATTGGTTATCCAATTGTTATAAAACCTGTAAATGGAAATCACGGAAGAGGTATCACTACCAATATTAATTCTATTGATGATGCCTTAATCGCTTTTGCTGCAGCAAAAGAAATCTCAAGATTAGTTATTGTAGAAAAATACATAACAGGTGAAGACTTTAGAATATTGGTAATTAATAATAAAATGGTTGTTGCCGCTAAGCGTTCTCCTGCACATGTTATTGGGGATGGAAAGTCAACCATTCAACAATTGGTTGATAAGGTTAATGAAGATCCAAGAAGAGGATTTGGTCATGAAAAAGTATTAACTAAAATAGAAATCAACAACCTATCCTTAGAAATTCTTAAAGAAAGTAATTTAACTCCCAATTCTATCGTTAAGAAAGGAGAGTATATTAAGCTTAAAAATACAGCTAACTTAAGTACCGGAGGTACTGCTGAAGATGTTACGGACCTAGTTCACCCTTCAAATGTATTTATGTCAGAACGTATTTCTAAAATTATAGATCTTGACATATGTGGAATTGATATAATGGCTCACACACTTACAGAGCCTATTTCTGATACTGGTGGAGCTGTACTTGAAGTAAATGCTGGACCAGGATTCAGAATGCACCTTCAACCTTCTTCTGGACTACCTAGAAATGTTGCCGCTAATGTGGTTGACATGCTATTTCCTCCTGGTGAAGATTCAAGAATTCCAATTATTGCAGTAACAGGAACCAATGGAAAAACTACCACTACCCGACTTATTGCCCACATTGCAAAAATGAGGGGTAAAAAAGTGGGGTACACTACAACTGATGGAGTTTACATTCAAAATAGGTTATTAATGACAGGAGACTGTACTGGCCCAGCAAGTGCTGAATTTGTTCTTAAAGATCCAACTGTTAATTACGCAGTTTTAGAATCTGCAAGAGGAGGATTATTAAGAGCAGGGCTAGGCTTTAAAAAATGTGATATCGGTGTGGTAACCAACGTTGCAGGAGATCATTTAGGCCTTAAAGGAATACATACCATAGAACAATTGGCAAAAGTAAAAGGTGTTATTCCAGAAACCGTTAAGCCTGATGGATATGCAGTACTTAATGCTGACGATGATTTGGTTTTTGACATGGCTAATAAAGTAGAATGCAATTTTGCTTTGTTTTCTATGAATGAAAAAAACCCTAGAATTCAACGACAATTTAAAAGAGGAGGAATATCAGCTATTTATGAAAATGGTTATATAACAATTTGTAAAGGCGAATGGAAAATGCGTGTTTCAAAAGCTGCCAATGTTCCTTTAACAATGGGAGGAAAAGCTAGCTTTATGATTCAAAATGTATTAGCTGCTGTTTTAGCTACCTATTTAGATGGATTTAAAATTGAAGATATTAAAGTTGCCATTGAATCTTTCATTCCCTCTCCTTCTCAAACCCCTGGAAGATTAAACATGTTTAATTTCAACAACTTCAAAGTTCTTTTGGATTATGCACATAATCCAGCTGGGTTTAGAGCTATAAAAGACTATGTTGATCAAATAGATGCTACTAAAAAAGTAGGAATTGTAGCAGGTGTTGGTGATAGAAGATCCGAAGATAATATTGAACTTGGAGCAATTGCTGCTGAAATGTTCGATGAGATAATCATAAGACAAGATAGAAATCTTAGAGGAAAGGATGAGAACGATTTGATAAATGAAATACACAATGGAATTAAATCTGTAAATCCAAATAAAAAAGTAGATATCATTCGTTCAGAAAAAGACGCAATAATTCACGCAATTAAAAATGCAGAAAAAGATTCACTTGTTATAGTAAGCAGTGATGTAGTTCCTGATGCGTTAAATTTGGTAATGAAGCTTAGAGAAAAAGAAAGAACAGTAGTTTAGTTTTTTAGCTGTAAAGTACCGGTTTTACTTGTTTTTCTGTAAAGAACATTCCATACTCTTCCAATTCTTTTAATACGGGAAGATAGATTTCTTTATGTATTGGAAGATGAACACCTTTTAAAGAAATCTTTTTATTTAAAATCATCTTTGCACATATAGCAACTGGAAGACCAACCGTATCACTCATTGCCGTATAGGTTTGATCTTTTCCAATGTAAGTCATGTAAGAACGAATTTCTTTTTCTTGACCATCCAGTTTATAATTGAGTTTATGCCACATTACAATCATATCCTTATCATTTGGTTCAAGCGACCATTTGTCTTCAAGTATTTTTTGCAACATTTGAGCCGGTGTAGCATTTTTTAAGCCTATTTTTTTATTTTCAAATATTCCTAGCCAAACTAATTTTTCCCAAATGTAATCGTCTTGCTCAATACCCAACTGATACCTAAACTTAAGCTCAACTGAATCATGAGAATTATAAGCTAAAAATGAATTTATAAAATCTCTATTGGTCATGTTTTCAGAGCCTTCTATTACATAAGAATCATCTGTTAAGCCTAGTTTAACAAATACATTCCAAGCTCTACAAAAACCTATTTTCCTTAGTGTTCCTCTATAAATAGTTGGAATATTTTCAAGACCATAAATAGATCTGTAGCGAAGAGAATCTCTATTGGCATAGCCCTCAAATTTTCCATAACCTTCAATCTCAATAATCTCAGTTCTTCTAAAAAGGTTATTATAGGAAATGTATTTGTACTGACCCTGCTGAATAAATTTGGCGGCACCTCCTTGGCCTGCAAGAACAACATTTCTGGGGTTCCAAGTAAATTTATAATTCCAAGGATTAGTATCACTTTCTGGAGCAATTAATCCACCTGTAAATGATTCAAATCCTTTAATACACCCACCAGAATCTTCAATTTCATCTAAAATTTTCATGGCAGACATATGATCAATCCCAGGATCTAACCCCATCTCGTTCATAGCGATAATTCCAGCTTTGGCAACCTGATCATTTAAAGCTTTCATTTGATCAGTTATGTAACTTGGAGTAATTACATCCTTTTTAAAAGCAATGCAATCTTTAACCACTTCCATATGAAAACGTGCAGGCAACATTGAAATTACAATGTCCGAATCTTTAATCTCCTTGGCTCTCTCATTTGAGTTTAATGCATCAAAAACAAATGCCTGTCCATTGGGGTGGTTACCAACTTTATCCTTGGCCGAAGCCAAATCCATATCACCTACTCTCACCATCCAGTTTTGTTGTGAAGAGTGATCCAAAAAATATTTAATCATCGTAGATGAACTTCTTCCCGCCCCAATTACAAGTATTTTTTTCATATAGAATTAAAATTATTTAAATCGTAGTATTAGAGCACAAATCAAATCATTTTTTTTCACATCATCTAAATCATTTGAAAGAATATTTGGCACACATTTCGCAAACTATAAACAAATACTATTTTTGTTAACCAAAGTTTACCATGAGAATCAAATTAGTCATACTATCAATTTTCACACTACTACATATTGAAACTTTTTCTCAATTGAACAACAATCTTATTGTAAAATCAGCTGACTCTGTTCATTTTTTCATTTTTGTTAACGACATCCTTCAAAACAACTCTCCTTATTACAATATTAAGCTTACTGGCTTTGATCGATCTTCAATGAAGATGAAAATTTATATTCCTGATTCTTCCAAACAAATCATTGAAAAATCAATTTATTTTGAAGAAACTTTAAGGGAAACTAGTGCAGAACTAATTCCATCAGCTGAAGGATTTAAATTTAGATATACTGGTGAGGTTCCAATAGGAGTTAACCCATTAGATACCAATCAATTGATTATTCCCTACCGCAACACACCACTTATTTTGGATTCTATTTACAGAATTGATTCCACCTACCTTAACGACTCTATTGTAAATCCTTCTTCCCAAACGCTTACTTATAAAGGAAAAACAGGTTGTAAGAAACCTTTGGATAATTCAGATTTACTTATTGAAAAGATTGAAAACGAGCTGTTTTCATCAAAAAAATTAGAGTTGGCAAAAAAAGGACTAACCAATCATTGTTACTTAGTTAACGACATTAAAAAAATCATTTCTTTATTTGAATTTGATGATCAAAAACTAGAGCTCTCCATGATGAGCTTCCTTTGTACTTATGACTTAGAAAACTTCAGCAAACTTAAAGAGCTTTTCCTTTTAAACTCTTCTTTAATAACCTTTGAAAAATTCTTAAATGAAAATAACCAATTGGATAAAAATTAGTGCGCTATTGTTAGCTATAGCAGTTGCTTTTGGTGCACTTGGAGCTCATGCTTTAGAAAATTTTCTCTCAATAGAACAAATTGAATGGTGGAATAAAGGTGTTTTCTATCAACTTATACACTCCTTGGGGATGCTAACCATCGGCATTCTTTTTACAATTAATCCAAAACTTAATTTAAAATGGTGCCTTAGAATTATGTTTTTTGGAATACTTCTATTTTCTGGGTCGCTTTATGTTTTAGCCATAAACAAAGGAATTCTAGGTGAAATTACTTTTATAAAATACGCCATGATTCCAATTACACCAATTGGGGGAAGTTGTTTTATAATTAGTTGGATTTTACTGCTTGTTAAGGTGAGATAATGCTTCTTATCTTGAAAGTATTTTAAGCTCATTTGTAAAAGAGTTAGCTGATTCAATTAATTGATCAATGTATTTTTCACCCATTTGAGTATAAAATGGAATAAATCCTACTTTTCGTTCGTTCAAAACACCTTTTTCAATTAAGGACTCTTGCATTTTGCGAATCTTTGCGTAAAAAAGCTCATCATTTATTTTAGAAGCCCTAATAAGCCTAGATTGAATTTTTTGAATTGCATTTTCAAATTTTGTAAGCTCTCCTTCAAACATACTCTCAAGTGATGGATTATTATCCTTAATTAAAATTGAAATTTTAGAACGTATAGATTGAATTTCATTTTTAACATCAATTGAAATATCACCATCTTTAAGAATTACTTTTCTCACTAATTTATCATAATCTAAAAACAAATCAATCTCGCTTAAACCTTTAGATTTCC
This sequence comes from Crocinitomicaceae bacterium, assembly GCA_002716065.1. Taxonomy (GTDB): domain Bacteria; phylum Bacteroidota; class Bacteroidia; order Flavobacteriales_D; family Parvicellaceae. Next base: position 74,982 of record PAZE01000038.1, read on the forward strand.
ACCAATCTAGATCAGCTTTTTTAATCCATCCAAAACTATCTCTTAAAAGTACTTTTGGGAATTCAATATTTGCATAATCAAAAGCACTCTTTAGCTGAGCCCAATACTGAATTTCTGCAGGTCCACCCAAATAAGCAACATTGGGTAATATAGCCTCTTGATATAATGGTCTAAGTAAAACATTGGGACTAAAGTTTTCTGGATTTTCTTTAATCATTTCAATAAGTTGGTGCTCAGAATATTTTTTATCAGCTATATTAAATACATCTCCATCAAATTGAATTCTTTCTCTTTTTAGATTTGTTAAGTAAAATAAATTCACTTCTCTTGGATTAACTTTAGCTGAGTAACCCAATTGTTTAAGATTTTTGTTTGTTTCACTTACCTTATTAAAAACAAATTGCTGTTTTATTTCTAATTCTAAAGTTGAACTAAACGAAGATTTTAGCTCTTTTGAATCTGCATCAACCACAATAAGACCGTATTCTTTAAAAAGTTGATCTACCCAATATCTTGTACAATCAGACCAATAGGTTTTGGAAAATGCTTCTTCAAAAATTGAAATCAGCCGATTTCCAGAAGAATCATTACTAAAAAATTCTTTAAGCTTTTCTAGAGCTGGTAAAAAATATTCTGTTTTAATTCTACCTACCGGCTTATTGTTATCTCCTTTTACGTTTATTTCTTTATTAAAAAAGGAAACAGATGAAATTTCGTCAAAATCATGATCTTCAGACGCCATCCAAAAAACAGGAATAAAATAGTTTTTAGTGTAAAATTTATTGAGTCTTTTGGTTAGAGCAATTGCGGAAACAATTTTATGAATAAAAAACTGGGGACCACCAAATAAACATAGCTGATGGCCTGTAGTTACTGTGTAAGTATTAACATTTAGCAGTTTATTCAAATTCAAAGGATTGGATATGCCAGTGTTTGTATACTGATTAGAGATAGTGTTAACTAAAACTTTTCTTTTTTCTTTAGAAAAATTCTTTTTGGCAATTAAATCCTTATAATCTTCTATTTTATTGTTAGTTGAAGTAAAACTAGAAATAGAAGGATTGTCATTTAAAAAATCTAAAATAAATTTTGAAGAATAAATATTGTTATAAGGAATACTAAACATATCCTTACAAATTTAAACTAATGAAGCAATAAGCAATTAGAACAATTAAAGAATCTACCCTTTTTTCCAAAGATATAGTCCAAAAAATAACGAAACCATCCATAGGATAAACTCAATCCAGTTGGGATTGGAATTGTATCCAACAAATCCTTTTAAAAATCCTCCTATTGATCCTTTATCGTGAAAAATATGAATGTATTTCCCCTTTCCTTCATTATATGAATAGAAAGCCTCATTTGAACCTTCAGGAAGCTCCTTAACAGGAACAAGAATATTCCATACTCTACCTATTTCTTTTTCATTTTCAATACCAATAGAAGATAAATGATCACCTTTAACAAAAAACTCTTCCAATTCATGAACACCATAAGCAACCATTCCTGAAGCAAAAATTACAAGTAAAAAAGAGGTTACCTTAAAGAATTTTCGAATATCAACTTTAACTCCCTGAAAGAAAATAAGATACCCCAACAGAACAGCAAGAACAATACCTGATAAAAACTTTAAATAAAAATACGCTTCACCTTCCATGGTTTCTGAAGGCATAAGCATAAGAACCGTTTCAAATCCTTCTCTAAGGACAGTAAAATAAACTAGCCAAAAAACACCCCATTTTTTTTCTGAAGCGCCTATTGTTTTATCTTGAAGCTCTTTAGATGAAGAAACCTGTTTAGACAACCAAAAAATCACATAAAAAACAAAACCCGCAGTAAGAATCATAAAAGAACCTTCCATTAACTTTTCAATAGATTCATTATTAATGAGAGACTTAGTCCATTTTAGAAAAAAAGCAATGAGAACAGATGAAACAATAGCTGAAGCTAAACCGAACCATAAGTATTTTATATGAACTAGTAAAGACTTTTTATGCAATAATGTATAAATAATTCCAACAATTAAAGCCGCTTCCAGAGATTCTCTAAAGGATATAATAAATGTATTCATGTTTTTTTTTTTGCAATATTACTATAGAGATTCATTTATTCAAATACCTTTAAGGCGGTATTATTTAGAAAGATTATAAATACCTCTTTTGTGGTATTGTAGAAACAGCCATTCAGGAGTAAATTTGCACGATTTTTAACACTAAATATTAATTATTATTTAAATTATGAAATTTACAAAAAACACAATTTTAGTTGCAACAGGTTTACTATTTGTATTGTCTGGATGTAAAAAAGAAGGATGTACAGATCCACTTGCTGACAACTATAACGAGGATGCAAAAACTGACGATGGCTCATGTGAGTATTCTTACAATGTCCCTACAACTTACGAATTTACAGATGCCAACGGAAACAATACCGTTTCTTACAGTGGTCAAACTGCAAGAATGGATATGCTTTCTGAAATGACATCTTACTTAAAAACTGCTAACAACAATGGTACAGCACTAGATGCTGCTACTCTTTTAGCTATGTATGACAACTCATACACTGGTTGGTCAGATCAAAATCTTGTTGGCAATGGAAAACAGCTTAAAAGCAAAACTGCTTTAGGTGATGCTGCTATTCAGGCAGAGTTTGAAACATGGATGAATGATGCTGCTGCTGCTTCACCTGATCAAACTGGTGGATACTTGCAAAACGGTGATGGTGTTGAGTGGACTCAGCTTATCGAAAAAGGATTAATGAGTGCTTGTTTTATCAGTCAAATGACAGGTAATTACCTTGCAGGAATTGCTTCAGACGATAACACAACTGCTTCTGATCCAGATAATGGAAAATACTACACTTCAATGGAGCACCACTGGGATGAAGCATACGGGTACTTTACTGATGCTACAGATTACCCAACTAACGGAACTAATAGATTCTGGGGTAAATATGCAAACAACACATTAGAACCTGTAATTGGATCAGCTACTAATGTTGCGAATGCATTCAGAACTGGTAGAGCTGCAATTGCTGCAGATAGAATTAATCCTGATGCAGGATTTACAGCAGATGCAATCGCTCAAGCAGCAATTATTACTACTGAGGCTCAAAGAATGGTTGCTGGAATGGCTATACACTACTTAAATTCAACTAAGCAAAAAGTTGCTGATGGTGAATCTCAAAACAAAGTATGTCACTACCTTTCTGAAGCATGGGCATTTATTTATGGAATTCAATTTGTTGAAGGAACACCAATGTCTTCTTCAGAAATTAATGCTTTACTTGCTGGTATCAACGCGAACTTTTATGGTTTTGCTCAAAGCACCATGTCTGTTAACGCTGTTATCGATCAGATAGCTGATGCTCACGGCTTCACTCAAACTGAAAGAGAGAACCTTTAGTATTTAATTCACTATATTAGTAAACATTACACCTGCAGAGAATTCTCTGCAGGTGTATTTAAATTAAAAATTATGTTAAAGCTTTTGACAATTTTAAGGAAAAATCTACTCATCAAATCAGTCATTGTTTTGGTGATTTTTGCATTTAATGGGTGTAAGAAAGGATGTACCGATCCACTTGCATTAAATTATGACCCAAACGCTAAAAAAGAAGACCAATCTTGCGAGTACGAAAGTTTTAATAAACAAGGCTTATTAGACAACCTTGCTAACTCATTTATTCTTCCTTCTGTTGAAGCATACAAAACCAATGTTGAGAACCTTAACACTGCTTCAACTACATTTACATCTTCCCCAACCACATCCAATTTATCAGCTTTAAGAACTTCATGGGAAAATGCTTTACTTACTTGGCAAGATATTGCATTTTTGGATTTTGGCCCTGCAACATATATTGTTCTAAAAAGTCAAACCAATACCTACCCTGCTGACACTGCAGGAATTATTTCAAATATAAATTCAGGAAGTTGGTTACTAACAATTGCTAGTAATAACGATAAAAAAGGATTTCAAGCCTTAGATTATCTTCTTTTTATGCCTGGAAAAACTGATCAAGAAATTGTTGACTATTTTACCAACACAACCAATGCTAGCACCTATCTTAATGATGTTACACAAGATTTAGTTGTTAATGCAACTTACATTCATAATCAATGGAACTCAACCTATAAAGATGATTTTATAAATAATAATGAAACAAATGCCCAAGGAAGTTCAGTTAGTGATGTGGTTAACGCATTAAATTTACACTATGAATATTACTTAAGAAGAGGAAAACTTGGTCTTCCACTTGGTGTATTCAATGGTTTTTCTCAACAACCGATGCCTGAACTGGTAGAATGTTACTATTATGGTCAGTCACTTCCATTTGCCATAAGAGCAGTTGAATCACTTCAAAAATTTATGAATGGATGCAATTATCTAATTCCTGAAGAAAACAACCTTGGTTTAGACGATTACATGGATTTTACTAATGCTCAACAAGGCAATTCTTTACTCTCAGAAGTAATTGATAACCAATTTGCAGAAATTGTAGCTGCATTAAACGGGCTTAATGATCCTTTAAGTAACGAAGTGGTTGTAAATAATGCTCAAGGTCATGAAACTTACGACAAACTTCAACAGCTTGTTCCCCTTATTAAAGTAGACATGACTTCTGCACTTGGTGTTCAAATTACATACCAAGATAATGACGGTGATTAAAAAGTGGACAGCACTTTTAATTAACAAACCAATTTCTATATCTTCTCTAGTAGTCTTCAGAATAGTTTTTGGAGCTATGATGTTCACAAGCACCTTGAGATTTATTCTCAAAGGATGGGTTGATGAATTATACATAAATCCAACTTATTTTTTTACCTATTATGGATTTGAATGGGTAAAACCTTTGAGTGAAAATGGAATGTATGTACTCTTTGGATTAATGCTAATCAGCTCTATTTTTATCTTATTGGGGTTCTTATACAGAATAAATATTATTGCTTTTTTTCTAATATTTACTTATATAGAGTTAATTGACAAAACCAATTACCTTAATCATTATTATTTTGTAAGTCTAATTAGCTTCATACTTATATTTCTTCCTGCTCACCGCTATTTTTCATTAGACAGTTTCTTCGGGATTTGCAAAAAAACAGCACTTGTTCCAGTATGGACTATTAATATACTTAAACTCCAAATTGGATTGGTATACTTCTTTGCAGGAATAGCAAAACTCAATTACCACTGGTTAATTGAAGCTCAACCCTTAACCAATTGGTTAAAACATCAATGGGATTTTCCTTTCATTGGAGAGTTGTTAACCCAAGATTACGTTGCCTATCTTTTTAGTTGGGGGGGTGCACTATTTGATTTAACCATTTTCTTTATTTTAATTAATAGACGATTACGAATTTATGGGTATATTTTAGTAGTTCTTTTTCATGTTATGACTTCTATAATGTTTCCAATTGGGGTATTTCCCCTAGTTATGATTTGTAGCACTTTAATTTTTTTCTCAGCTGAATTTCACACTAAAATCATTTCTTTTTTTTCCAATAAGCTATTTCTAAAGAAATTAAGTTTGAATAATGTATTGTACAATCCATCAAATAGTATAAAAACTTCACTAAAAGTTCTATTTATATTTTTTATCTGTATACAACTCTTTTTACCTTTCAGATACTTACTGTATCCTGGAAAACTGTTTTGGACTGAACAAGGTTATCGATTTAGCTGGAGAGTTATGTTAATTGAAAAGGCAGGATATACTCAATTTTATGTTCATGAGCCTGAAAAAGACAGAAAAATGCTCATTCAAAATTGTAGCTATTTAACTCCTCAACAAGAAAAAATGATGTCTACTCAACCTGATATGATCCTTCAGTTTGCCAAGCATTTAAATGAAATCTATAAAGACAGCATTATTGTTGAAGGTGATGAAATAATACATCTTCAGAACCCCAAAATAACAGCAGATGTTCGAGTAAGCTTATTTAATAAAGGAAATAAAATTTTTATTGACCCTACTGTAGATCTATCCAAAGAAAATAGGGGTTTCAAACATAAAGATTGGATTATTAATTATGAAGATTAAACTAACTATACTAATTAATTTTTTTGCCATTCTAGGCATTTACTCGCAATCAGGAAAAATTTCAGGTGTATTATCTAACTACAATAATGAAAAACTAGCATTTTCAAGTATTTCTTTATTAGAACTTAATACCACTAATCCATTTACGATTTACTCTAATGAGAATGGCTATTTTTTAACTCCAAATATAAAATTTGGCTCTTACCAAATCACCTACTTTTCTTATGGATATGAAAAGAAAATAGATACCGTAAATCTGAATTCAAAGCTGCTTGATTTAGCTGTTTCATTAAAAACAATTTCTTATAATTTGGATGAAGTTGTTATCAAGAATAAAGACTATAAAAACTTTCAAACCCGAAAATTAAAAGCAATTGAAGGGGTTATGATTACTCAAGGGAAAAAAACTGAGGCTATAGATGTAGAAAATACAGATGCCAATAAAGCTACTAACTTAAGCAGACAAATTTACGGTAAAATACCTGGATTAAACATTTGGGAGAGTGATGGTGCGGGCATACAAATTGGCCTTGGAGGAAGAGGTCTAAACCCCAGCAGAAATTCCAATTTCAACACTAGACAAAACGGATACGATATTAGTGCAGATGCATTAGGATATCCAGAAAGCTACTACACTCCACCATCTGAGGCTATTGATGAAATCCAACTCATAAGAGGAGCTGCCTCATTGCAATTTGGACCTCAATTTGGAGGACTGATTAACTTTAAATTAAAAGAGGCAAACCCTAATAAACCTCTAGAACTTATTGCAAGACACACCATTGGTTCTTTTGGATTAAACAACTCATTTGTAAGTTTAGGTGGAACAAAATCCAGATGGAAGTACTTTGGATACTGCAATTATAAATTTGGAAATGACTTTAGACCAAATTCTGATTTTGAAGCCATACATGGATTCATAAATATTAAAAGACAACTAAATGAGCGAACATCTGTTGGCTTTGAATTTACCAAAATGTACTATTTGGCTCATCAACCAGGTGGGTTAACCGATGATGCTTTTTTAAGTGATCCTTATTCATCTGTAAGATCAAGAAATTGGTTTCAAATAGACTGGAATCTTGCAGCTGCCCATTTTGATTATGAAATTAACTCCAAAACTAAGATAAACTCCAGAACTTTTGGACTTATTGCAACACGAAATTCTTTAGGGTATTTGGATAACATTAGTAGAATTGACCCCTACGATATTGGAGACACAGCAGCATTTAGAGACTTAATTTTTAGCGACTTCCAAAACATAGGAAACGAAACTAGGTTAATCCATTTGTATGAACCTTTTAAACTTCCATGGGCCTTTGTTGTTGGAATTCGTGCATATAGAGGTTCTAATAGAGGTATTCAAGGTGATGGAAATGCACAAACTGGACCTGATTTTTACTTTATTGAAAATGCAGAAAACATGGACTCCTCTTATTCTGTTGAAAGCAACTATCAATTCCCAAGCTTTAATTTTTCCATTTTTGCAGAGCATATATTTAACATCACAAGTAAACTTAGTATTACACCGGGAATTCGCTATGAATACATCTCCACATCCGCAAATGGCAGGTACAGAGAACAACAAAAAGATTTAGCAGGAAATATTATTTACGACACTGTTTTCAGTGTAGCAAAAAGTCAGAATAGAGGATTTGTAATTGGAGGAATTGGACTGAACTATAAAATTAAAAACGATATAGAGATGTACGCTAATTTTTCTCAAAACTATAGAAGTATAAATTTTGCAGACATGCAAATTACCAATCCCAATTTTAAAATTGACCCTATTCTTCAAGACGAACGAGGATTTAATGCAGATCTAGGTTTTAGAGGACAGGTAGATAACAAACTTTACTTTGACGCCTCTTTATTTACCCTATTTTATAATAATAGGATTGGAACAACTCTTGAAATTGATAGTGCTTTATTTCGACCTTATCAATACAGAACCAATATTTCTGAGTCAAGAACATATGGTTTTGAAATGATGGTAGAAGCAGATTGGTTAAAAATTTTCTTAAAAAACAATACCAATAAAAAATTCAGCACTTTTGTTAACTTTTCCTACAACAATGCCAAATACATTAATTCAGATGAACCAGCATTTGAAAATAAACTTGTTGAACTAGTACCTCCTTTTGTACTGCGAACTGGATGTACTTTTGGAATAAATAATTTTTCCATTTCCTACCAGTATAGCTATACCCATGAGCATTTTTCCGATGCGACTAATGCAACTAATGTATCAAATGCTGTGATCGGCATAATACCTTCTTACCTAACAATGGATTTATCTGGAAAATATACCTATAAAAAATTTCAATTTGAAGCTGGTATAAATAACCTTACAAATGAAAGTTATTTTACAAGAAGAGCAAGTGGATACCCAGGACCAGGGATTCTTCCATCCCCACCTAGAAACTTCTATTTAGGAATTCAATTAAAAATATAGAATACCTCTTTTAGGGTATTGTTAAAGATTAACACTGATTCTAAATTTGTTATCTAGAAATATTCTAAATAACACTTCACTGATCATGATAAGCATTAAGAATAGTCCTTCTGAAATCTTAAAAATAAACAAGCAAAACGAACATATCCTAAACCGGTATGACATTCCACACAAGTCAAAAAAATCTATTGAAAAGACCAGTTATAAAAAGGACATCAATCCAGATTTCATTGTTGATGTATTAAATTCCTTTGAGAATACTGAAAATATTGACCATAAGTTATTTATTAAGTATAGAGTCCCCTTAATAATAGACTATCTAGAAAAGTCTCATTTATACTACAGAACCAAACGTCTTCCTGAAATAGAGCAAAATATTTATAATCTAATAACCAAGTTTGAAGATAAAAAACCTTTGCTATACCTATTTCATTATTTTTTCAAGGTATACCAAAGTGAGCTGTGTAAACATTTTAAAGAGGAAGAAGAAAAAGTATTCCCTTACGCGCTAAACCTATACAATTCTGTTTATTTTAAATCGAAAGCAGACAATAATTTATTAAAAACGCAAAAAAAGACCGCTATCGAATTTATGAAAAGTCATCGTAAACAAGAGAATGACCTAAAAGTGCTTCATAAAGCTATTCTTAAGTATTCACCACCAGCAAATAATCTATCTATTTATCAAATTATACTTAGTCAGCTTAAAAGTTTTCAGCAAGACTTGAATCTTCATGCTAGTATTGAAGAAAATGTATTAGAAACCAAATTAATATCATTAGAATCTTATTTAAATTTAAAATGAAAGATTTAAAGGAGCACGCAGAAAACCCCAATTATGTTTTACACGAAAACATCTCTGGGTACATTGTTCAATGTAGAGATTGTGGAGAAATATTAATCTCTTTTGGCAATGTATTAACAAGTGTAAATGAGACTGGCTTCACCAATCTTCATAATGCACTTAATAACATTCAAAAAGAAGTTGATCTTCATACTATTGAAATGCATAAAAAGCAAAAAAAAGTAATTGTTGCTACTCCTTTAGAAAATCTCAACTTATGTTTTGATCCAGATGATTTTTATAATGTTATTGAGCTTTTTGACCAAGCCAAATTAATGCTTGAAATTAAAAACATCATCATCTAAATTTCTTCCATTAGAGATTAATGGTAATTTAGTCATGTGTTTTTAAAAAGAAGTTTACTTAAAGCAATTGGTCCAGGAATTCTTTTTGCCAGTACAGCAATTGGTGTATCACATCTTGTGCAATCTACTAGGGCTGGAGCAGATTATTCATTTGGTCTTTTACTTGCTATAGTACTTGCAAATATTTTAAAATATCCTTTTTTTGAATACTGTTCTAGATATGCAAATGCCACTAAAACAAGTCTTATAGATGGTTATCAAAAAATTGGAAAGTGGATGTTAGTACTCTATTTTTTAATTACTATTAGTACGATGTTTTTTGTTACTGCAGCTGTTGGAATGGTAACTTCAGGTTTTATGGAAAATCTTTTGGGGATTAAAACCCCCATGCTAATGACATCGGTTGTATTTGTTCTGTGTCTTTTAATTCTACTAATTGGAAAATACAGTATCTTAGACAGTTTAATTAAAATAATTGGTGCCGTATTACTCTTTTCAACATTACTCGCCTTTTTCCTTACGCTAAATCATGGTTCTGCAAACCCACAAGTATTATCGCTTCCCGTAGATTTCTGGACCAACAAAAAAGACATTGGCTTTTTAATTGCTCTTATGGGTTGGATGCCAACTGCTATTGATTTATCAACGTGGAATAGCTTATGGACTTTAGAAAGAATAAAACAAACCAATTATTCTCCAACTATGAAAGAAACATTATTTGATTTTAATTTTGGCTATATTATTTCAGCTGTTCTATCTATTTGCTTTGTAACTCTTGGTGCTTACATAATGTATGGTAGCGGAACCCCTATTTCAAACAACAAAGCTGAATTTGCTAATGATGTAGTTAATCTATATTCTTCTACAATTGGAAATTGGAGCTATATTATCATAGCAGTTGCAGCATTTTCAATCA
>PAZE01000039.1 GCA_002716065.1 Crocinitomicaceae bacterium
AAATAAATTTATTTTTTTGAAATCTTCACTACTATTAGTTATTACACATCCTCCTTCAACTGTATGAAAGATTTTTGTTGCGTGGAAACTACAAATTGAAATATCTCCATAGCTAAGTAAAGAATTTTCTTTATAAATCGTTCCAAAAGCATGAGCTCCGTCATAAATTATTTTGAGATTGTATTTTTTACCAATGGTTTCAATTTTTTCGATATTACAAGGGTTCCCGAAAACATGAGTTGCTAAGATTGCCGAAGTTTTTTTAGTAATTAAATTTTCAATTTTATTTTCATCAATACAATAATTTTTTGAATTAATATCGCAAAAAATTGGTTTAAATCCTTCCCAAAGAATAGCATTTGTAGTGGCTACATAACTAAAGGGTGTAGTAATAATTTCATCTTTATTTTTATCTAATGTTTTAATAGCAAGCTGTAGAGCAATTGTCCCATTATTTACATAAATAGTATTATTAACGCCTAAATAATTTGAAATTTTAGATTCTAATTCCTGTGATAGGACCCCATTATTAGTTAGCCAAGATTTTTCCCAAGCTTTTTTTAAAACCTTTGAATACTCTTCAAAATCAGGAAGATATGATTTTGTTACATTAATCATTTTGTGAGCTTTTTATTTTCCAATCAAGTTTAGGCCTTATGAATCCTGGTTCTCTACCCATATAAACTCCTATTTCTCTTTCACTTTGGTTTACAGTAAAAGATATTAAATCTTTTTCAATTAATAATACAGTTCTTTTTTCATAAAATACGAACAATGAAAGATAAAAAGTTCCAGATTGAAAAAAGTTTTTTGGAAAAACACATTCAATTTTGTTGAGTCCTTGTTTTAGTATAATATTATTATCAGCATGTGATAAAGAAAACAATCCTTCGCCTTCTTGATTGTTTAAATGATATGTTAAATGAATATTTGAAGGGCTTTGTGTTAAAATATCAATTTCGGTTTGAAGAATTATTTCTTCGTTTTCAAAAAGAAATTCAGATTTGTTATTTGTTTGAAAAAGTTTTATATGAATTAACTTAAAATAATTCTTTTTGAAAATATTTGTAAATACTTTTGAATGTTTTGATGATTCCCCCCCATCACTCAGATACCAGTTGACTGCCTTGTCAGGTGAACCTTCAAAAACTGTTTGTCCATTTTCTAAAACTATAGCTCGTGAACATATAGATTTTACAGCTGCCATATTATGACTAACAAATAAAATCGTTCTTCCTTCACCTTTACTTATGTTTTGCATTTTACCAATTGCACGTTTTTGAAATTCGGCATCACCTACTGCTAAAACTTCATCAACAATTAAGATTTCTGGTTCTAAGAAAGCAGCAACTGCAAAACCTAAACGAACCCTCATCCCTGAAGAATACCTTTTAAAAGGTGTCTCAATGTATTTTGAAATCCCAGCAAATTCAACTATTTCATCAAATTTTGATTTTATTTCTTTTTTTGTCATTCCTAGAATAGCACCATTTAAAAAAATATTTTCTTTTCCAGTTAATTCTGGATGCATTCCAGTTCCAACTTCAAGAAGAGCTCCAATTCTTCCATTTATAGTTATTTTTCCTGATGATGGTCCAGTTACCTTAGATAAAACTTTAAGTAATGTACTTTTACCTGCACCATTTTTCCCAATAATCCCAAGAACTTCTCCATGTTTTACTTCAAAATTAATGTTCTTTAGTGCCCAAACATAATCACTATTTGTAATTGATGTTCTATCATTAGTCTCAGTCACAAGTTTATATGGGTCGTCCTTGCCTAATACTTTATGCCACCACCTGTTAAGATCGTGAGAGAATGTTCCAGTTCCAACTTCTCCAAGTCTATATTGTTTTGATATTTTTTCTACTTTTATTCTTAAATCACTCATCTGATAAAATCTAATTTTAAACTGTGTCCATGAAATTTTGTTCAGTTTTGTTGAATATTCTTATACCTAAGAATAATAACAAAAAAGTTATGATAAATGTGTATAATAGGTAATACCAATTGAAAGTTCCTTGCCCTAGAAAGCCAAATTTAAATGTTTCAATAATGCTAGTCATCGGATTTAAAATAGCCATAGTTTTTAATTTGCCATCCAAAGTAGATAATGGATAAATTATTGGAGTAGCATACATCCATAATTGAACACCAAATTGTATTAAAAAACGAAAATCTCTGTATTTGGTAGTTAATGAAGTTATAATTAAGCCAACACCAAGGCTTAGTAGACTTGTAGTCAACAATAAAATTGGAAATAAAAATATATACAAGTTTGGGTTAATATGAGTGTTTTCTGAAAATAAATAATAAAAAAATACTAATAAGAATAATAAAAATTGGATTTTGAATTTTATTAGAGAGGATGCAACAATAGAAATTGGTATTATAATTCTTGGAAAATAAACTTTTCCAAAAATATTTTGATTTTCGATAAAAGTGTTGGATGTTTTGTTAAGACATTCTGAGAAATAGTTCCAACATGTTATTCCAGCTAAGTAGAATAGTATTTGAGGAATACCATCAGTAGATATTCCTGCAATTTTTCCAAAGACAATAGTAAATATAATTGTTGTTAGAATAGGTTGAATGAAAAACCATAACGGTCCTAAAATAGTTTGTTTATAAATAGAAATAAAGTCTCTTTTTACAAATAGAAATAAAAGGTCTTTATAATCCCAAATCTCTTTTAAGTTTACATCAAAAAATTGTCTTTTTGGTGTGATTTCTTCGTAATATAAGTTATGTTTTTTCAAGCTTATTAAATATTTAATAAAACGAAATTAATATTAATTTTTGCCGAAGCATTGTAATATTTAAAATATACCAAACAATTCTCCCAAATCAATCCCTTCAACCTCTAACATCTGCGGAACAATACTCTCCTTACTCATTCCAGGAACAGAATTAATTTCAATAACAAAAGGGTTATTATTGTTGTCAATAATATAATCCACCCTTGCTATTCCTTTCATTCCTAAAGTGCTATAGATATGTATTGTTAAAGCTTTTATTTTTGCTGTTAGCGCATCGCTTATTTCAGCCGGAGTAACTTCGTTAGATTGGCCATTATATTTAGCTTCATAGTCAAAGAATTCATTTTCAGAAATAATTTCTGTAATGGGAAGTGCTTTAATCCCTTCATTATCTCTATAAACACCATTGGTAAGCTCTCTACCTTCAATAAACTCTTCTATAATCACCTCACTACCGTGATCAAATGCTGCGTTAATCGCTGGAAGTAAATCTTTTTTGGCTTTTACCTTAGTTACGCCAAAGCTACTTCCTCCATCAGTTGGTTTTACAAAACAAGGTAGAGCAACTTTTTCTATAATTTCATCTAAATTGGGTTGGTCGCCACCTTTTATTAACACTGCTTCAGCAACATTGATTCCAAAGTTTTTTAAAAATTGATTGCAATGAAATTTTTGAAACGTTAGTGCGGTAATTGCTGCACTTGAAGTATTGTAGGGAATTCCAATCATGTCTAAATAGCCTTGTAATTTACCATCCTCCCCAGGTGTGCCATGAATTACAATAAAAGTATAGTCGAAATTATATTTTGAACCATTTTTTGTAAAGCTAAAGTCATTTTTGTTAATAGGATATCTACCTAAGTTGTCATATGCTGTCCATTCATTTTCATCAATTAACACTTTAATAGGTTCAAACTTAGTGCGGTCTAAATTATCAAAAACAGTTTGAGCACTCTTTACAGAAACTTCCTTTTCACTACTGTATCCACCTTCAATTACGGCAACTCTTTTCATGGGTATGTATCCTAGCTTTACCTACAAAAATAAATGCCTGATAACTATTAAATAGGTTAACAGCTACTATTTATTAACCAATGCATGTTATTGTATTATAGGAATACAATATTTTTATCTTTGCTACAAATCCAATACTATGGGCGTAATCTTATTTGGCATCCTAGCTTTAGTACTTATTTTAGTTGTAATCTTTAGAAAGTATATTAAAGCATTTTTTAGGTTTTTAATTTCTCCACTTTTTTTAATTAATCTGGCCTTAGCTATTACCGCAGTTGTGCTTATTTTCTACTTTACTATGAATTATCTAGACAGCTACACTCAACACGATAAAAAATTACCTGTTCCCAATTTTATCGGTGTACATGTAGATGACTTAGAAGATTTCACATCAGGCAAAGAGCTACGATATGTCGTTCGAGACTCTGTCTATTCGGACGATTATCCACTTGGAACTGTAATAAAACAGGATCCAATGTTTCATTCCAAAGAGCTTCCCAACTATGTTAAGCCCAACAGAAGAATTTACTTAACCATTGTAAAAAAAATAGGGGAGTACAAGGTTGTTCCAGATTTATTAACCAATAATACTTCAAAGGCTGTTGGGAAGGCTAAATTGGAAATGGCAGGTTTTAAGGTAGAGTATGAGGTTATTGAGCATAAAGATAAGGATAAGATTATTGATGTTACCTACAGAACAAATTCCATTGTAAAAAATACTAAATTACTTAAAGGGTCCGTTATAACACTTGTATATGGGAGTGGGCAGAGCGGTGCTCCAGTTTTACTTCCAGACTTAAAAGGCTTACAGGTGATTGCAGCAAAGGATATTTTGGGACAAACAGGATTAAATTATGAGGTTTATTACGATAGTGCACTAAATGCTACGGATTCTATGAATTTTGTGGTCTATCGTCAAAATCCTTCGCCCGAGTCTGTTGAGCAGGGATTAGTTCCCTCTGGAAGCTCTGTGCTATTAATGGCTAAAAAACCTGAACTAGATACCCTTAATCTATAACCTACTTAAATGAAATTTTTCCTTACAGGTTGCAGTCTTTTATTGTTGTCCATAACTTTTTCCGCTCAGGAAGTATTAGAGTCTTTGCAGTTTAATCATCAGTTAATTAACACACATTCTAAACAAAAGTCGGGTTCTAGTCTAGATCAATCGTTTATTTATCTTTTTGATACGGTTTCTCTTCCGTTTATTGATGATTTTTCTACCAATAAATTTTTTGCTTTTGATGCCGATAGTTCCGATTCAAATGTACTTGATTCTATTTGGTATAGATTGCAGGATTTAGGCGGTAATCCTACTGCAGTTTCAACAACTTTTATGGAAGATACTACTTATATTATTCAGTACGATAGTGTTACCATTAATGGTGTAGATACCATGATTGTTACTAACACTCCACTTCCTTCTTTATCTATTGAGGTTTTTGATTTAAACAATTATCCTGTGTTGTCAACTATTGTTGAAGTTTGGCCAAGCTATACCATTTATGACACCTTATTTATTTCTGGAGATTTGTCAGATACTATTGTTAACACCAATGCAGATTTAATCCAAGATTCCCTTCAAATTTATTTTGTAATCTCAACTGCAGCTGATTATGCTTCTTTGTGGCAGGACAGGTTCGTTTATAAGAACGATAATTTCTCTTTAGATCCTCCTTCAATTGGAGTTGCTACGTTTGATGGGTTAGATGAAAATGGCTATCCATACGATTGGTCTTCTGCTTCTGCTCAGGGTGTTGCCGATTACTTGACTTCTAAACCAATAGATTTAGGCTCTAGTCAGGTTGGAGACTCTATTTACCTTAGTTTTTTGTATCAGGCTGGCGGCTTGGGGGAGTCTCCCGATAGTCAAGATTCTTTAGTATTAGAATTCTACGATATAGATAATGCTGTTTGGCGTACCATTTGGAGCTCTCCTGGATTGTCTAATACTGATTGGAACTACCAACATATTAAATTGGAAGATGGTGCCTATTTTAAAGAGAATTTTCAGTTTAGATTTAAAAATTACGGATCTTTAACGGGTAGCTTAGACCATTGGCACGTAGATTATGTTATTTTAGATGATTTTCGGTCTTATACAGATACTACTATGGATGATTGGGCATTTCAGTATCCTCTTCGTTCCATGCTAAAAGAATATACTTCTATTCCTTGGATGCACTACAAGAAAGATGTCTATACTCCAATTTTAGATTCTGTTAAAGTTGAAACATACAATTCCTATGACGGGGCAAAAATTCTACAACCTTGCTCTATGGAGCTGTTTTACGATCAAAATTTAGTTGCTACTGTTCCTTATGCATCTTTGGTAACTAACGTAGCTGCTTTAAGTAATTTTCAGATGGGATATGATTTGCCCTTGTCTTTTTATTTTGATACCCTTACTTCAGATACTTTTGCCATTTTTCAAGCAAAATTTAATATTGCTACCAACACAACTCCAGAGAGATTGAATGTTAACGATACTTTGTACCACTATCAGCGATTTGAAAATTATTATGCTTATGATGATGGTAGTGCAGAGGCTGCCTATGGATTGGTTGGAAGTGGTGCTGAGCTAGCTGTTCAATTTTCACTTGCAGGAAACTTAGAGGATACCATAAAATCGATTTTGATTCATTTTTCACCTAGTGTAAACAATGCTAGTGCAGATCCATTTTTTATTCAAATTTGGGATGATTTAGGCGGTGAGCCAGGAAATCTAATTTATACTACGGATGATGCAAGCTTGCCCATAACTTTTGTTCCGGAATACAACTTGGGTGTAAATGGTTTTTACGAATATTATCTTCCAGAACCTATTGCTGTTTCTGGCACCTATTATGTTGGTTGGAAACAAACAAGTGCCAATAAGCTAAATATTGGATTTGATAAAAATATTAATCATCAAGATAAAATATTTTATGATTTAGGTTCTGGCTGGGCAAATACTGGATTTGAAGGTTCACTAATGTTGCGTCCTGTATTTGTGTCAGATATGGATCCTATTTTTGCAACAGATGAATCTTATGATTTTTTTCCTGAGCTTAAGGTCTTTCCCAATCCTTCATCTTTTCAGCTAACTATAGACCTAATGGGGGGAATTGGAAGGTATTTTATCCATGATTTAAATGGAAGATTAATTGATGCAAATGAACTTTATGAATCAACTGTAATTGATGTTTCTTATTGGTCTAATGGTGTGTATTTGTTAAGCGTTGAATATGAAAACGGTTTAATTTCAAGAGAAAAAATTGTAATTAAGCATTAGTTTTTATTCTTTTGATTTATTATGGATGAACAAAAGGATGGTTTTTCTCAGGCCGAAGATTCTGAAGAGCTTTTTGAACACTACAACTACATTGCAGATCCAGGGCAAGAGAAATTGAGAATAGATAAGTTCTTAATTGATAGAATTCCCAATACTTCAAGAAATAAAATCCAAATAGCTGCTCATAACGGTAATATTTTAGTTAATAAGCAAACCATTAAGCCTAATTATAAGGTTAAGCCTGGAGATAACATTTCTATTGTTCTTCCTTATCCAGTTCGAAATTTAGAATTAATTCCTGAAGACATTCCTATAGAAATTGTCTATGAAGATGATCAGCTTTGTGTGGTAAATAAACCGTCAAATATGGTTGTTCATCCAGGATACGGTAATTACTCTGGTACAATGGTAAATGCGTTGGTCTATCATTTTGATAACTTACCAGAATTACCTTCAGATTATTTTGGGAGACCAGGTCTTGTCCATAGATTAGATAAGCATACAACTGGATTAATGGTGGTGGCTAAAACTGAAAATGCGCTTACCCATTTAGCAAAGCAGTTTTTTGATAGAACAACTTATCGAAGATATCAAGCGTTAGTTTGGGGAGATCTTTCAGATGAAAAGGGAACTATAAATATGAATTTAGGTAGATCACCAAAAAATAGAAAGGTGATGACTACTTTTGACGATGATCAGGGGAAAAAAGCCATTACTCACTATGAAGTCTTAGAACGTTTTGGCTACGTTACTTTAATTGAATGTAGACTAGAAACTGGCAGAACACATCAAATAAGGGCACACATGAAGCATTTAGGGCATCAACTTTTTTACGATTTAGAATATGATGGAGATCGAATTGTTAAAGGAACATCGTTTTCAAAGTATAAGCAGTTTGTAGATAATTGTTTTAAGCTACTTCCCGGCCAGGCACTCCATGCTAAATCTTTAGGTTTTGTTCACCCATCAACAGGAGAAAACATGTTATTTGATTCCGAACTTCCGGCTAATTTCATACAGTTGTTAGATAAGTGGAGAAGGTATGCGGTTTCTTCAAAAGATATATAGCTAATGGATAGAAGAAACTGGCTTAAAACTACTGCAATCGCGTTTCCAATTCTAGCTCTGCCAAACGTAGGTTGGAGTAGGCTTTGTGAGCTTAGTTTTACTGAGCTTAAAGCATCAGATTTTGGAAGTGATTTTTTGTGGGGAGCTGCATGTGCGGCATACCAAGTAGAAGGCAGTTGGAATAAAGATGGTAAAGGACCTTCAGTATGGGATACCTTTACCCATAAAAAAGGGAAGATACATAATGATGAAAACGGAGATACAGCAACAGATTTTTACAATAGATATAAAGAGGATATTCATCTTGTTAAAAATTTGAACCTAAAGGTTTTTCGTTTTTCCATTTCATGGTCCAGAATTTTTCCTAATGGAATTGGGAAAGTGAACCCAAAAGGAGTTCTGTTTTATCATAAAGTTATTGATTATTGTATTGAAATTGGTGTTGAGCCTTGGATAACTTTATATCATTGGGATCTTCCTCAAAATTTAGAAGATAAAGGAGGGTGGGTAAATCGAGAAATTATCAATTGGTTTACTAGCTATGTGGATCTTTGTACTAAAGAATATGGTGCTAAGGTAAAGAATTGGATGGTGATGAATGAGCCAGCTGCTTTTGTGGGGCTGGGATATATGCTTGGATATCATGCTCCTGGGAAAAAAGGCCCTTATAAATTTCTTAAAGCTACTCATTATACTTGTCTATCTATGGCAGAAGCGGGTAGGGTAATAAGACAAAATGTTTCTAATGCCAATATAGGCTCTACTTTTAGCTGTTCTCATGTAGATGCTTTTAAAGATTCGTTAAAGGATCAAAGTGCAGCAAAGCGAATAGATGCGCTTTTAAATAGATTGTACATTGAGCCATCACTTGGATTAGGATACCCTGTAG
Source organism: Crocinitomicaceae bacterium (assembly GCA_002716065.1). Classification (GTDB taxonomy): domain Bacteria; phylum Bacteroidota; class Bacteroidia; order Flavobacteriales_D; family Parvicellaceae. The sequence goes on from PAZE01000039.1 coordinate 9,005, forward strand.
ACTCTCTTAAAGCGCTTAAAAGAATAGAACGGTATTTTGAACCTGGTGATGAAGAGAAATTAAAATTTAAGTTTGATTTCATAGGGCTTCAAAATTATTTTAGGGTAGTGGCAAAAAATAGTATTATACCACCTTTTATTTGGGCTAAGCAAATTGCTGCTGAAAAAAGAAATGTTCCTCTAAATGAGATGAATTTTGAGGTTTATCCACTTGGAATGTACAAAATACTTATGCAGTTTAGTAACTATAATATCAATAACATTATAGTTACCGAAAATGGTGTTTGTTATAAAGATACTCTTGAAGGTGGTCTTGTTCATGATCAAAAGAGAATTCAGTTTTTTAAAGATTACCTTTCCAATATTCTAAAAGCAAAGCGGGAAGGAGCTCCAGTAAGTGGCTATTTTGTATGGAGCTTAACAGATAACTTTGAATGGAGTGAAGGATATCAGCCTCGTTTTGGGTTGGTTCATGTAGATTTTAGCACCCAAAAAAGAACCATCAAAGATTCTGGCTATTGGTTTAAAGAATTTCTAAAGAATATTTAATCTTAGTATAACAGGGATTTTTCCTAAATTGAGTATATAATTTATTAACAATATTCGTGATTATCAGGACCGTTTTTTAATTTAGAAAAATAAATGTGGGGAAGCTATGTTCTTGATTTTTGATACTGAAACTACTGGATTACCAAAAAACTTTAAGGCGCCAATTTCCGATACGGATAATTGGCCTAGATGCGTTCAAATAGCATGGCAATTACATGATTTGGATGGATCTTTAATAGAGAATAAGGATTTTCTTATTTATCCAGATGGCTTTGATATTCCATATCAATCTGAAAAAATACATGGAATTTCAACAGATTTAGCTAAAGAAAAAGGGTTTTCTATTGATCAAGTTCTTAAAGAGTTTAATAAAGCGATTGAACAATCAAAATTTATTGTTGGACATAATGTTTCCTTTGATGTTAACATCATGGGATGTGAATTTTACAGGTTTTCAGTTGAAAATGAATTGGTGAAAAAACCTGTATTGGATACTTGTTCTGAGAATACTGCTGAGCTATGTAAGCTCAGGGGGGGAAGAGGAGGTAGGTTTAAGCTGCCAACACTAACAGAGTTAAATGAGTTTTTATTCAATGATGTTTTTGCAGAAGCGCATAATGCAACTGCAGATGTTGAGGCTACTGCTAGGTGTTTTTTAGAGTTGATAAGAATTAAGTCTTTTTCATCAGAGGATTTGCAATTAGATAAAGAGCAATATGCTTCTTTTTTCACTAAAAATTCTTCTTCCATTGCACCTATTGGCCTAAAGCACTTGAATTTAAAAAAGGAAAGTGAAAAGATTAAGAGGCAATTAAAGAAAGAGGATGAGCCTAATGATTTTGATGTTGATTCCAACTTGTCTGAACTTTCTGATGTGCCATTTTCTCATTTGCACAATCATTCTCAGTTTTCAATTCTTCAGTCCTGCACGCAAATTAAAAATTTAATTCAACAAGCATCTTCAATGGGAATGCCTGCAGTTGGTCTTACTGATATAGGTAATATGATGGCGGCATATCAATTTGTTGAGGAAGGATTTAGACACAATCTTTCTATAGATAAGCAAATTAATGCTTTAGAAAGTGATCCAGATCACGATCTTGATGAATTACAGCAATTAAAACAAAAGAAGGTATTACCTATTTTAGGTTCTGAGTTTTACTTGTGCAAAGATCGCAAGAATAAGACTGTTAAGGATTCAGGTTATCTTATTCCTATGCTTGCCAAGAATAAAAATGGATACCATAATCTTATCAAACTCTCCTCTGACAGTCATGTTGTAGGATCATATTATGTTCCAAGAATTGATCGAAATATATTGCTTGAACATACTAAAGATATAATTGTTACAACTGGTGGGGTTCTAGGGGAAGTTCCTCAGCTAATATTAAATGTTGGTGAAGCTCAAGCAGAGGAAGCTTTTGTTTGGTGGAAAGACAATTTTGGAGAAGACTTTTATGTGGAGTTAAATAGACATAATCTTGAGGATGAAAAAATTGTTAATCAAACGCTTTTAAAATTTGCCAATAAGCACAAGGTAAAATATTTTGCTTCAAATAATTCGTATTATCTAAATCAAGAAGATGCTCTTTCTCATGATATACTATTGTGTATAAAGGAGGGTGAGTTTAAATCTACTCCAATTGGTAGGGGGAGAGGTTTTAGAAATGGATTTCCAAATAACGAGTTTTATTTTAAGTCTCAGCAGCAGATGAAAGAGCTTTTTGCTGATTTACCTGATGCTATTAGAACTACAAATGAAATTGTTGCAAAATGTGAGTCTTATAAATTAGCAAGTGATGTATTACTTCCTGAATTTGAAATTCCAGAAGAATTTAAAGATGAGAAAGACAAACAAGATTCCACTTTAAAAAATGGTGAAAACAATTATTTGCGATATCTTACTTATGAAGGCGCAAAGAAAAGATACCAAACCATTGATGATTCCTTAAAAGAGCGCATTGATTTTGAGTTAGAGACAATTCGAAAAACAGGATATCCTGGTTATTTTCTTATTGTTCAAGATTTTTGTAATGTAGCTAGGGATATGGGCGTTTCTGTTGGTCCTGGAAGAGGCTCAGCTGCTGGATCTGTGGTAGCTTACTGTACAGGAATTACCAATGTTGATCCGGTTAAGTATAATCTGCTTTTTGAGCGTTTTTTAAATCCAGATCGTGTTTCTATGCCTGATATTGATATTGACTTTGATGATGAAGGTCGATCAAAAGTAATTCAGTATGTTATTGACAAGTATGGTTCAAGTCAAGTAGCTCAGATTATTACTTATGGTACAATGGCTGCAAAGTCATCGATAAGAGACGCTGGAAGGGTATTGGAATTGCCTCTTCATGAAACAGATAGAATAGCTAAGCTTGTTCCGAATATTAAACTAAATAAATTATTAGATTTTTCTGAGGAAGATGTAAAGAAAAAAATTAGTCCTGATCAGCTTAAAATGGCACAGGAGCTAAGAACCATATATAAAAACAGTAATCTCGAAGCTGAAGTTGTTCAACAAGCAAAATTGGTTGAGGGCACTATTAGAAATACTGGAATACATGCTTGTGGAGTAATTATTACCCCATCGGATATTCGAGAGTATGTTCCTGTTGCTAAAGCTAAGGACTCTGAAATGTGGTGTACACAATTTGATAATTCTGTTGCTGAAAATGCAGGATTATTAAAAATGGATTTTTTAGGGCTTAAAACGCTAACACTTATTAAAGATACTGTTAAAATTATTGAAGCACGTTCTGGTGAAACCTTGGATATAGAAAATGTCTCTTTAGACGATAAAAAAACCTATGAACTCTTTCAAAAAGGAGAAACAGTAGGAGTGTTTCAGTACGAATCTCCTGGAATGCAAAAGCATTTAAAGGCTTTAAAACCAACTGAATTTTCAGATTTAATTGCCATGAATGCTTTGTATCGACCAGGTCCAATTGAGTATATCCCTAGCTTTATAAAGCGTAAACTAGGTGAAGAGGAGATAAAGTATGACTTACCTGAGATGGAGGAGTACCTTAAAGAAACCTATGGGATTACTGTTTATCAAGAGCAAGTGATGCTCCTTTCTCAAAAGTTAGTTGGCTTTACAAAGGGTGAGGCAGATACTTTGAGAAAAGCTATGGGTAAAAAGAAGTTTGATCTTCTTGCTAAAATGAAGCCTCAATTTCTTGATCAAGGGGAGAAGAATGGGCACGATAGAGAAATTTTAGAGAAAATATGGAAAGATTGGGAGGCCTTTGCATCGTATGCATTTAATAAATCACACTCAACTTGCTATGCTTTAATTGCTTACCATACGGCATATTTAAAAGCCAATTACCCAGCTGAATATATGGCATCTGTTTTAAGTAATAACATGAATGACATCAAGAACGTCACCTTTTTCATGGAAGAGTGTAAGCGTATGGGCTTAGATGTTTTAGGCCCTGATGTTAATGAGAGTTGGTATAAATTTGCTGTTAACCCAAAAGGGCAAATTCGATTTGGTCTAGGAGCAATCAAGGGAGTTGGAATAAATCCTGTGAAAAATATTGTAGATATTCGAAAAAAAGAGGGTTTGTTTACCTCCATTTTTGATTATGTAAAAAAAGTAAACTTAAGAGATAGTAATAAAAGAGTATTGGAAAGTTTTGCTATGGCAGGGGCTTTTGATTCTTTTTCTGATGTTCACAGGGCTCAATATTTTCATGTAGATGCCAAAAATAGATCATTAATTGAAACTGCGATTAAATACGGGCAGTCCTTTCAGGAACGTTCCAATTCTGCTCAGGTAGATATGTTTGGTAATGCTGATGGAGAAATTGACTTCCCACAGCCTCCAATTCCCTTTTGTGATGAGTGGAATACTTTTGAAAAATTAAATAAAGAAAAAGATGTTGTTGGAATTTACATCTCTGGTCATCCTTTAGAAGATTATAAATTAGAGCTACAAAATTTTTGCGATATAAATGCTGGTGTCTTGGCTGAAAATATAAACCAGTTTCCTGAAAGGGAGTTTACCTTAATAGGCATTGCTAATAAAGCCCTGAATTTACAAAGTAGAAAAGGAAACAAATATGGAGTATTAGAGCTTCAAGATATGTATGGAGCAATGGAGTTTAGGTTGTTTGGTGAGCAGTACTTGAAATTCAGCTATTTCTTACACCCAGGTAATTTTCTTGCAGTTACAGGAAAAGTTCAGCTAAAAGCCAAACATTATAATTCTGATGGAAAACAAAAAGAATTTAAAATTTCAAAAATTGAGCTTTTAAAAGATGTTCTTCAAAAGAATGTTAAGAACATTTATTTGCGATGGGATTCCAATCTAATGGATAAAAAAGAGGTAGATGCTATTGAAAAAATATTTAAAAAACATAAAGGCAAAAAACCCGTGTATTTTGAGTTGATTGACTCAACAGATAAATCATCTGTCTTGTTAACTTCTAGAGATGTAATGCTTAATGTTTCTAATGATTTATATGATGATCTAAATGAACTTTCCAGCTTTTTAGGTTGTTCGTTGAATCAATCAAAATTGAATGAATATTTAAGAAATAGTTCCACAAATAGCGCTGCACAAGAGCAAATTGAAGAGCAAGAATTGATTAATTAAAGTCATTTTTAAATTATTATTCTAGGTTATTTTATTTGTCAAAATAAAGTTCGATAGTATATTAGTAAAAAATTAAAAAAGTAGAAATGGCATTAGAATTTACAGAAGCTAATTTTGACGAATTAGCAATGAACTCAGATAAAGCAGTATTGGTTGATTTTTGGGCAGAGTGGTGTGGTCCATGTAGAATGGTTGGCCCTCATGTTGACGCTCTTTCAACTGAATATGAAGGTAAAGCAGTTGTTGGAAAAGTAAATGTTGATCACAATCCTTCAATTGCGGCTAAGTTTGGTGTAAGAAATATTCCAACCGTTATTTTTCTTAAAAATGGTGAAGTTGTAGATAAAGTTGTTGGTGCACAATCTAAAGAAGCATTAGCTGAGAAGTTAGATGCCAATATTTAAATTGGATTTTTATCTGGTAAGTTGAAAACTGCCAGTTGAATTTTCATTTTCTAGATAATTCGTTAGCACATAGTAGTAGGTTCCATTTGGAAGCTCTAGTCCACTTGTTGTTCTGCCGTCCCAATTGTTAAGGTATGGGTTTTGATTAAATACGGTTTGTCCCCATCTATTTAAAACAACCAAACCATACTGGTTGTTAACTCCTTGAATGAAAAAGGTGTCATTAATTCTATCATTATTTGGGGTAAATATTGTTGGAATGGTAACCTCTAATGGAATTATGGTAACGTTTTCGCAATAGGTATCTGAACAATTAAAAGAATTAGTTGAAGTTAAACAAATGGTGTAATCTCCAGGAATGGAATAGAAATAGCTTGGGTTTTGAGTAGTGTCAGAATCACCATTCCCAAAATCCCAAAGCCAATTTACGGTTGTGTCAAACGAAAGGTCTTCAAATAAAATGCTGTCCTGAGCGTAAATGTCAAAATATGGACTAAAGCTAAAATCGGTGGTTTGGTAATTTCCATCTAAAATAGTTAGTGTTAGAGAGTCAGTGCAGCCGTTATCATCAGTGATTAAAAATTGAAAGTTTCCTTGACTTAATTGATTGGTATCTAAAGATGAAACTGAATCACCATTAATTAAGTAATTGAAAGGAGCAGTTCCATTTAAGGCAGTAAGCCCAGAAATATATCCATTAGCTTGTCCACAATCTTCATCATAGGTAATAAGAGAGGAGAGGTCAAATTCAGGTCCGCCAATTGAGTCAACAGTGATAACTGCAGTGTCTTGGCAATTGTACTGGTCACTTACAATTAGCTCATAATCTCCATTGGAAAGATTGAAAACATCTAAACTAGAAAGATTACCATCCCAGTATATACTGTAAGGTGAGACTCCACCAGTAACAGTAATGCCAGAAATAAAACCATCTTGTTGTTCACAAGATTCTTCATTAACTACCATTAAGCTGGTATCTATAATTGGAGCAGGTATGTTGTTTATGGTAAATGGACCTGCAGTTTCTGAGCACCCCAACCCATCTGTAATTGTTAAACTGTAGGTTCCTGAAGAAAGATTCGAAGTATCTAAGGATACAGATGGTGATGCATTCCATGAGTAGCTAATGGGGTTTAATCCACCTGTGTAGCTGATTCCACTTATTGAGCCATCTTGTTGGTTGCAGTGTTCATCTGAAATAACAATAGAGGAAGTGTTGATGTTGATATCAGGAACATCAATGCAAAAACGTTGGTCATTAAATTGAGATCCAGTAGATCCTGTAAACCCCCAGTATACCATAGGATTTCCAGAAAATATGGTGTTGACAATGTCACCAATATGAGCAAGTACTAAATTTCCGTCAAAAAACACAGTCATTGTATTAATTGTTGGAGTCCATACCACTCGAAGAGAATGGTAAGCTGAGTCTTCAATTTCACCTAAATCAAAGGGACCATCAAGATTGTTTGCACTTGAGTGAGAAGGATCACCGTTAGTATTGATGGAAATGTGATCATTTAACGGGTCATTATTAGCAGGATTCTGCCAGGTATCTATGTATACCCCAAGTGAAGGGGTAACTCCACCCAAACCCATAGAACCTCCTGCGATTCCTATGGTTGTACTTATTGGTTGTAGTCCAAAAGCAATTCCATCAGCACCAATCCATTGACCAGGACTATTAAAACCTAAAAAAACTTCAAAAGTAAAATCAAAAGGTTGAGTAAGGTCTAGTTGATAGATGTTCCAAACAGATCCTACTTGGTTGCTTTGATTTGGAGTAAGTTGATAGCATTTACAATCTATTTGAGAAGCGTTGCCATTAATTTGAAATTGGCTGTAAAATAAGGAACAATAAAAAAGTAGAACTATTAGAGCTAATTCTTTAAAGGGAAACTTAATTTTATAAAAGCTTAAAAACATTGTTTTGTAAATAGGGCAAAATTTTAAGAATGTTAAGTTATAAATTTTAATTTATTCAATATGTTTAAAAATGAGCTTGTTTAAAAAAAATATCAATTGAATTCAATTGATATTTAATTAGTTGCCCTTTTATTTTACATTTGTCTCAATAAGTGTATAGATGAAAATATCAATTATTGGTTATGGTAAAATGGGGCGAAAAATAGAAAACTTGGCCCTGCAAAGAGGTCATGAAATTTATTTTGTTGCTGATGGGCCTGATTGGAAAAGTGATGATATTTCGGGTAGTGACGCTGCAATAGAATTCTCTCAACCTTCATCTGCTATAAGCAATATTCATAAATGTTTTGATACAAAAGTACCTGTTGTAGTTGGAACTACTGGCTGGTATGACCAATTGGATGATGTAGTAAATCAATGTCAAACAAAAGAAGGTGCATTACTTACTTCAACTAATTTTTCTTTGGGTGTTAACATTTTTTTTGAAATAAATAAGAAGTTAGCTTCGTTAATGAGTGGAAAATCGGATTACAAAGTGTCTATTGAAGAAATTCACCATACTCAAAAACTTGATAAACCAAGTGGAACTGCCATTACCATTGCGGAACAAATTATTAGCAATCACAATGGTTATCAAAAATGGAATTTATCTGAGCGTCACAATACTTCAAATTCTATTCGTATAGACGCCCTAAGAGAAGAAAATATTCCAGGAACACATTCTGTTAATTACCAAAACTATATTGATGAAATTAGCATTTCTCATAAAGCTAAAAGCAGGGAGGGTTTTGCGCTTGGAGCCGTATTGGCAGCAGAATTTATTCAGGGGAAAAAAGGTGTTTTTTCAATGCAGGATGTTTTAGCAATACAATAGATTAATTATGATACCACAAATTTTATTATACCTAATGATCGTTATATATTTTGGATCATTATGGAAAATTTTTGAAAAGGCAGGGAGAAATAAATGGGAAGGGTTCGTTCCTGGTTACAACATTTATGTTTGGCTTAAAATAATCAACAAGCCTTGGTGGTGGATTTTCTTTTTTATAATTCCTTTTGTGAACCTGGTAGTTGCTGTTGGATGTAATGTTGAAACAGCAAGATTATTTGGTAAATATTCTCCAAAAGATACCGTTCTTTCTATTTTACTGCCTTGGTATTTTATTCCCTTTTTAGCATATGATTCTAAAAATACTTTGGTTGAACCTACAGATTGGTCAAAAAAAGAGGATAGAGATAAAAGAATGATTCACGATCATTTAACATTATTTTTTATTGCTCCTTTTGTTGGACATGCTCTTTTTGTAGTATTTAAAGTGTTAGGGTCAAAAAATAAACCTAATAAAAAAACCATTGCTTGTGAGTGGACCAATGCTTTAGGATTTGCAATTGTAGCAGCTTCAATTATTCGAACTTTCTTTTTCGAAGCCTTTACCATTCCTACAGGATCAATGGAGAAAACAATGCGTGTAGGAGATTATTTGTTTGTCAATAAAATGAAATATGGAGCAAAGCTTCCTCAAACCCCAATTTCTATTCCTTTTGTTCACAATAGAATTCCTGGAACTTTTATTCCATCTTTTGTTGAGTGGTTTAAGATCGATTATACAAGACTTCCTGGTTATGGAGACATAAAAAGAAATGATATTATGGTTTTTAATTGGCCAGTAGGTGATAGTGTAATTGTTCATGATGCTGTAATTGCTCACGATTACTATTCTATTCTAAGAAATGAAGCATTTATTAATTGTGCAATTGATCAAAATGCAATTGCCAATAATAGGGTTACTTTGACTAATGATAGGTATCAGAATTTTGTTGATACATACATGAGTCAAACAAGGAAAAATTTCATTAATGGAGGTTCAATTAATCAATCACCCGCTGGAAGAATTGAACAAACAGATGGTCTAACAACTTTACCAATTGATAAAAAAGAAAACTACATAAAAAGATGTGTTGCAGTTGGTGGGGATACATTAGAGATTATTGACAATATAATTCATATTAATGGAGTGGCTGAAGAGTTGCCCGAAGAAGCCTTATTTACTTATAACTTTTATTTTGATCAAAAGTCAGGCCTTCCACCCTATGACATGATGTTGGAAGATTTTGAAATATACAATGAACAACACCATCCAATGACTTATCCTAATGGAGCCATGGAATGGTATAATCCAAGAGAGTTTACAAGAACAATTCAGGATTCTATTGTTACTGTTGTAGATTCTTTAGATCGTTCTAAAGATATTTTTACAATAAATGAAACCAAGCAATCAGTTAAAATTAATCATGAAATTTTAACCTGTAGTCCTGAAACGGCAAGAAAGCTAGCAGCTATTCCTGGTTGCGATAGTGTTGTCATGGAAATTAATCCTAAAGGTATGGACTATGCTGCTATGGGGCAATATTGTCCAGTATTTCCAAACCATCCTTCTTTTGATTGGTCTAGAGATAACTTTGGACCACTATATATTCCTGAAAAAGGGGGGACTATTGAATTAACGTCTATCAATTGGAATATTTATAAAAGAGCTATAGAAGTTTACGAAAAAAACAATGTTCAAGAAAATGCTGATGGTTCTATTGAAATAAATGGTGAGATAGTAACTCATTATACTTTTAAGCAAAATTATTATTGGCTAGTTGGAGACAATAGACATGGTTCTGCTGATTCTAGATACTGGGGATTTGTACCTGAAGATCATGTAGTTGGCACGGCTTCTTTTATATGGTTTACCAAACATATTGAAACTGGAATTCGATGGGATAGAATTTTTTCATTTGTTAAATAATGAATGCATTATTAGGCTCAGCATATGCTGGCAATATCAATTACTTCTCCTGTATAAAAAAGGCAGATAAAATTGCAATTGAATGTTATGAGCATTTTACCAAACAGTCTTATAGAAATAGATGTGAGGTATACGGGGCTAATGGAAAGCTCAATTTAATTATTCCTATAATTAGAAAAAAAGGTAAAAATCCTGTTAGAGAAATAAAAATAGATTACTCTTCCAATTGGCAAAAAATACATTGGAAATCTTTACAGAGTAGTTACCGATCATCAGCTTATTTTGAATACTATGAGCATCAATTCCATAAATTATACAATCATGATAAGCCGGGGTTTTTAGTTGATTTTAATATGGAGCTTACTAGTTTAATAATTAAGGCATTAGACCTTGACGTGTCTATAGATCAAACAACTTCTTATCAAAAGAATATTGATGGGTTTATAGATTATAGAAATTCCATCCACCCTAAATTACCTCCAACTGATCACTACAAAGAGCAGGGTTATTTTCAGGTTTTTAATGATAAATTCGGTTTTCTTTCTAATTTAAGTATTTACGATTTGCTTTTTAATATGGGGCCTGAATCAGTTTTGTATTTATAAAAGAATTAATGATCTTCTATTTTATTAATTGCTTCTATAAAAACCTTTTGAATTCTTGTTCTTATATTCATGGTAATTAGCTTTTTGTTTTCTGCATTTGGATGAACTCTATTGGATAAAAAGACATAGACAAACCCATTTTCTGGATCGGCCCATGCTAAGGTTCCTGTAAATCCTGAATGCCCAAAACTTTTTGTTGATGCGCAATTAAAACAAGTTGGACCACCAGCACCATTTCTTACAGGTTTGTCAAAGGCTATCCCCCTTCTATTTTTATTGCTTTGATAGTAGGGAGAGCTGGTAAATAATTTTACAGTTTCCTCACTTAGTAATGTGTCTTGACCATAAATGCCATATTGCATAAATAGTTGCATCATAACGGCAAGGTCATTTGCATTTGAAAATAAACCAGCATGTCCAGCAACTCCTCCAAGCATTGCTGCTCCTTGATCATGTACATCTCCATGTATTAATTGTTGTCTAAAGACTTTGTCATTTTCGGTAGGAGTTATTTTTTCTAAGGGCCATTTATTCCTTGGTTGATAGCCAATATTTTTTAAACCTAATCTTGAATAGAAATTGGAGTCTACGTATTGGTCCTGATTTAGTCCAGTGAAGTCTTTTATCATCTGATTTACAAAGTAGTACCCAACATCACTGTATTTGTATTTTTTTACTTTAAGTAGATTGGTAGAAAGGATTCTATCAAAAATGGTATCTCTGTAGCTATCGTTAATAAATAAGTTATTGGCTACTCTCTTGTTAAAATAATCAGATTCTTTAATGCTATAAATTTCGTATTTAGGTTTTCCTTTAAATAGAGTTTTAATGTAAAAGGGAATCCATGGTGTAAGTTTTGCCTGATGGGTAAGCATTTCTTTTAATACGATATTGCTGTATTCAGTTGTATCAACTAAATTAGGAAGGTAATATCCTAGGTTAGAGTCTAATGAGATTTCTTCCTTTTGGTGTAAATCCATAAGTGCTGCAGCAGAGCTAGCAATTTTTGTTATTGATGCTAAGTCATAAATTGCTGAATTGTCAACTTTTTTCGAGTCTTTATCATAAGTGTGATTACCGTAAGATTTTTGAAAGAAAACTTCTCCATCTTTAGCAGCAAAAATCTGACAACCTGGGAAGGCCATTGCTTTAAAAGCTTCTTCAACGATGGTGTCTATTTTTAGTAAGTTATTGGAAGAAACTCCAATGGATTCGGGATAGGTATAGGAGAATCTAGTTTTAGGAGTTTCTAAGCCAAACCCTTCTTTAAATTCGCTATTGATACTTATTGGTAATTTGCCTTTTGCACTAATTCCTCCAAAAATAAGCTGTCCTGACAGGTCGTTAGGTAGTTCTTGATCTTCATAAGAAATTAATACTGCATCTAAATTAGAAAGTGATTTTAGCTTTGAAAGACTATATGGGTTCCCAAATAAGTTTAATATAATTTTTTTGTTTGCTGACAATTGCATACATAGCTGGTCAATAACTTTAGGAAGTCCAAAATTTTGATAGGGATTTTGGTTCATCTCATAGATGGATAGAATTATAGTATTGTATTGATTGAGTTGTTTAGCTATTGAATCTATTTTAGTTCGATTTGTGTTTTTGTTTATGAAAAATTTATCAAAAGAGCAGTAACGATTTATTGAGGAATTAAATGCATGGGTTGTAGACTTGCCTATACTTACAGAGGCAATTTTTAGAGTATCTAGTCTAGTAATTGGTAAAGTGTTTTCATTTTTAATTAAAGTAAGTGCATTTTTATACAATTCATGATTAATAAAACCAGCTTGATAGCTGTTTATTTTTTGAGTAATGCCAGTGTTTTCAATAATGGGTTTGCTGGAGAGATTTAGCCATTTTTTTGCAGATAATATCTTTTTTACTTTGTGTTCTATGTCCTTAATAGATATTCTTTTATCGTTTATAGCTTGTTTTATTTTTTCAACTGCTTTTGGAATGTCTTCTGGGATAAGAAGTATATCATTTCCGGCAAGTAGCGCTTGAACATCAACCTCACCTTTTTCATAAAATGCACTTACTCCTCTCATGTTTAATCCATCTGTAAAAATTAAGCCCTTAAATTTTAGTTCATCTTGAAGTAACTCAGTTACTAATTTTCTAGAAAGTGTTGATGCTTTATTTGGGGTACTGTCAATTGCAGGAACATAAAGATGTGCAACCATTGTAGATTTTAATCCGCTATCTATTAATACTTTAAAGGGATAAAGCTCAACAGAGTCTAATCTTCTTTTATCATGATATATGGTGGGGAGTGTTTTGTGTGAATCGCTGTCGGTGTCTCCATGTCCAGGAAAGTGTTTTGCATTAGCTAGTATTTTTTGTTCATGTAATCCTTTCATGTACATCAATGACTTAGCAGTAACATTTTTGGGATTTTCTCCGAAAGATCGATGATTGATAACTGGATTTTTAGGATTGTTGTTTATGTCAACTACCGGAGCCATATTCATGTGAATTCCCATTTCTTTGCACTGTACTCCAATTTGTTTGCCCATTTGGTAAATCAAATTATTGTCTTGAATTGCTCCTAGGGTCATTTGTCTAGGAAATAATATAGTGCTGTCCAAACGCATAGCTAATCCACACTCTGCATCAATTGCAATTAAAAGAGGTGATTTACTTATGGTTTGAAATCTGTTGGTTAAGTTAACTTGATGGTAAGGAGAGCCCTGAAAAAATAGTATTCCACCAACATGATAATTTTTAATTAGCTCTTCAATAGATTTCTCATGCTCTTGGCCCATATTAGAATAGGCAGGAATCATAAAAAGTTGACCTATTTTTTCGTCTAAAGACATGTTATTTAATATGCTATCAACTGAATGGGTTAAAGTAGGTGAGCTACTAGCAGATTTAACAAAAACAATAAAAAAAAGAATGCTTGTAAGCACAACAGATTTAAAATATTTATTTGTTGATGTTAAGTTCATTTTATGTGATTAGGTATAAAAATAACATTACCCTTAATTGAAAGATATGTTTAGTAGTTTTATTATTAACGCGACTCTGTGAAGTGTATTTTGCAGTTCATTTTTTTGTGTATGCTCTTTATTATTTATCTTGTAATTATTAATGGAATGTTGCAATGTTTTTTAGACACTTACTTGTTTCTTTATCCTGTGCGCTGTATTTGATTTCAAATGCTCAGCAAACCAATTTTGATTATTTCACTACTAATTCCGAAGGGTTGAGTCAGTCTGTGGTAACAGACATAATGGAAGATAAAAAAGGGAATTTATGGATTTCAACTGAGGATGGCTTGAATCGATTTGACGGGGATGTGTTTAAACGTTTTTACAGAGAAGATGGTTTGTCTGGTCATGAAATTGAGTGTGCTGTCGAAGATAATAATGGTAGAATATGGGTTGCAACCAGACGTGGATTAAATTGTATTTATAATGATCATGTTGTCCCCATTAACTCTGAATTAAAAAAATATGTATACAACAAAAAAATTAGTAAACTATTTTTCTCAAAGAATGAACATTTATATGTAGTTATAGGTTCAAGAGAATTAATTTCTTGGAATGGTGAAAATGTTGTCGAGCATTATCTTCCACTTAAATCAAAATATATAATAAATGAAATAATTGAATATAAAGATTCAATATTTATTGCCACCAATTTTGGTTTGGCTAAAATTTCAAGTTTTAAACCAGAAAGTAATTTTGAAATAGAATATAACTTTTCTATAAATTGTATGACTATTTTTAAAAATCAATTGATTTTAGGAAAGTCTAATGGTTTAATTTCTTATGATAGACCAATATTAAATGATTCATGTTTCTCCTTTTTTGATTCAATTTCAATTCATAAACTGTGTGCAGATAAAGATAGATTGATTGCAGCTGAGGTTAAAGAATCTTTTCATGTTTTTAAAAATAATTCAATAAAGACATTTAATAGGCATAATGGGTCTCATAATTCTAATATAAAAGATGTTTTTATTGATAGAGAAAAGTCTATTTGGATTTGTTACTATGGAGATGGACTCTCCCAGTACAGGGAAAAGCCGTTTATTACTTACACTAAGGCTTTTAATAATTTTACTGGCGGGGCGGTTCACGCTATTTGTGTCGAAGAAAATGAAGATCTTTGGGTAGGCGGGTCAAATGGATTGTATTTCAAATCAAAAGACAATAGATTTTTTAAGCGTTATTACCCTAAAAGAGATTTTGTTAATTGTAAAATGAACTCTAATTCAATTTGGGGTGTTGTAAAAGATTCCTTTGGGAGAATTTGGATATGTAATCCTTCATCTAATTTGGTCATTTATGAAAACAATTCTTTTAGTCAGCTTTACTTTTCAGAAAAAGAGCTTTTAAAATCGGGTTTTGACAAGGTTGACGCTGAAAAGGTGACCAGAGCTATTAAAGAACCCAGAACAATATCAATTGATAAAAATAACAATATATGGATTGGGTCATATCGTTCAGGTTTAGTTGTAATTGATGAAAAATTAAATTGTTTAGGATATTTTGATAGCCAAAATGGTTTAGCATCAAATACAATACAATCACTATTGATTGATTCTGATAATGTTATATGGGTTGGAACAGCAAATGGATTATCCAAAATCCAAAATGATTCTGTCTATAATTTTACTAATTTTTTGGAATTGAAAAAATCAGTATATTCTTTAAGAAAAGATCTTTATGGTAATTTATTAGTAGCTACAGATTGTGGATTATATAAATTAATTTATGAAAATGATTCTGTTAAAGCGATTAATCACTACGACATTAAAAATGGATTAGCCTCTTCAGTTGTTTATGCTATGGAAGTTGATAATTTGGGTAATATTTACTTAGGAACTACTCTTGGCATTGATAAGGTTACTGAAACCTCAATTCAAAAATTCAATATTGTAGAAAAACATTATGGTCCATCTGAAGGCTTTTCAAATGTAGAGTGCAATACAAATGCAAGTTTTAAAGATTTAAATGGTGATGTTTGGTTTGGAACCATCTCAGTTTCTAAGCTTCGTTTAAACCATGATAAAATTGATTTAGTTCCTCCAAATTTATTTATAAATGATATTCGATTTAATTATAATAATGTAGAACAATGGGAATTAAAAAATGGAATTACTCAATCTATTATTGATTTTATAGATCCAATTTTTTTTCACCACCAAAATCACTTAACTTTTGATTATAAGGCAATAACTAACGTAAGTCCTAAAAAAATAAAATACTCATTTAAATTAGAGCCTTCAGATACAGTCTGGAGTCCTAAGACAAAGCAACGTTTTAGTACATACTCTAATTTGTCTCCAGGAAAATATACCTTTAAAGTTAAAGCTGAAAATATTGATAAAACTGAAAGTGAAATCGTTACATATTCTTTTCAAATTGCTAAGCCCTGGTGGAAAGAAAGTTGGTTTTATTTTCTGGAGTTTATTTTTGGATTTTTAATGATATATGCTTTTGTACAATTTCGAATAAGAAGATTGCGAAAAAATCAAATTCTATTAGAGGAAAAAGTTGAACAGAGAACCATTCAACTCAATAGAGAAAAGCAAAAGGTTGAAGTACAAAACAAGGAGATTAAAAAAAGCATTAATTACGCAAGAAGGATTCAGAATTCAATTCTTCCAGAAGAAAAATTGATGAAAAAATACTTTAACGACTTTATAGTCTATTACCGACCTAAAGATATTGTAGGAGGTGACTTTTATTGGTACAGATGTTTTGGAAATATTGCAGTAATAGCAACAGTAGATTGTACTGGACATGGTGTTCCTGGTGGATTTATGAGCATGATGGGGAGTTTATTGTTGGATAAAATAATTCAGGAGAATAATTTGGACTCTTCAAAAATTCTTAAAGAATTAAATTCAGAAATCGTAAGAGTTCTCGATCAGCAAAGTGGTGGAGAAATACAAGATGGAATGGATATTGCTTTGTGTGTAATTGATAAAGCATCCAATAAATTGGTTTTTAGTGGTGCAAGAAATGGTATTACTATAGTAAGAAGTGATAAAGTTGAGAAATTTGATGCCGATTTATTTTCTGTTGGCGGATCTTATACCAATAGGAGCAAAAATTTAAAAAGAGACTTTAAGAGTCATGAAATCTTTTTAAATAAAGAAGATTGGGTGTTTATGTATACCGATGGTTATTATGACCAGCTAGGAGAAGGCGATATGAGCTCACTAGGATTAGCTAAATTTGAAAAAATACTCAAATCTTTAAGTGAGTCTAAAAAGAATAGTAACAACTCTTTGGAGAAAGAATTTGAGGTATGGAAAGGTTCAATTCCTCAAATAGATGATGTGTTAATCATAGGGTTTAAAATCTAAACACCTTTAAATTCAAAAGGTACATCAACCAAAATTTCTAATTCTCTTCCTCTGTCATACATTATTTTATGGTCTTTTGGATATTTCCAAATTGCTTTTCCTTTGCCATTTTCGATTATGGATAGAATTTGGATAAATTGCTTAGCTGATGAGGAGTTGAAATAAGAAAGTTCAAATTCAATAGTTAGTTCATTATTACTGGTTGCTAAAAATTCTGAAATTGTTTGCTTTACATCTTTGTAAAAATCTATGGCATCTTCCATCATTGAAATCCCCGAGATTTTCAGGGTGCTCTTTTCTTTATCTAGATTAATATTTGTTTGTCCAAAGTTTTCCATAATTATTAATTATTAATGGGTATGTTTACTCCTAGGGATAAATATAGTCCTTGATCACTATTTTGTATTTCAAAATCTAATTTTGTCTTATTGTATCTTCTAACATCAATTAATCCAACACCTGCTTTGTTGTCTTCATTAAGTGAGTTTTCCTTGAGTGTTTTTAAATACTCACTTTTTAGTTCAGTAATGGGTAAATTGTTTATTCTGTTAAAATGATTTTCAACTTCTGAAAAATCACCACTTTTAAGAATATTTCCAGTACAAAGATAATAACCATTATTGGTTTTAAAAATGCAAAAAACTCCCTCTAAGAAATTACCTTTCTTTTTTCCATGTCGAGAAACATTTTGTATTAATTCTACACCCGAATGAAATATTTTATAATTATTAAGTTGTTTGTTCTCTGATTCTTGTGGTGTGTTTGCTTTTAATAGCGAAATAAGGGAATTAATATTTTCTTTTGAAAAGTTTCCTTTGTAAAAAAGCATTATGTTGTCATCAATAAATTTTGAAAATACTTCTAGATTAGCATTAATATCAATAGTGTTGTATTTATCAAGGTTGATTTTTTTACTTGTAGATATATCTAGCTGGTAGCTAAAAAGGAATGAATCAGTATTTATCTTGTTAAATTGATGTTGAATATTGTTTTTTGATTTCCTAGCCATTTGTATAAGACCAAGACCAGCTCCACCCTTATTGCTCATTTGTCCATTGTATAGGATCTCTCTATATAGTGTATTTAATTCATCTGAGTTAAGTGAGTTGATTTTACTTAGATTTTCTTTTAGGAAAAGGTATGATTTTGCATCAATCTTATTAGAAGAAAAAATATGTACTCCTTCTTGTAAACTTCTAACACTGAAAAAATCATTATTGTATTTTTGATCAGAATGTCTTACAATATTTTGAAAAACTTCTATCATTAAAAAAGAAAGTCTCTTTTTTATATTGTTGTGAGCTTCATCTTCAGTAAGAGATAAAATAAAGTGAGAATAGGCATCAGAAAATCTTCCTTTAAAATGTAAGCTGAGCTTATCATTTTTAAAGAGATTACTATAATGATATATTCTGGTTAAATAATTAATCTTAGTAGTTAGTTTTGAAGATGGTCATCTCCATACAACTCAAAATAATCTTCTGGTTCAGTTTGTAGGTAGTCTAATTCATTTGAAAACATTCTTTCCAATACTTTTTTTATTTTTCGTTCTTCATAGACAGTTATTTTACTTCTATTTTTTCTTGAATAATGCTCAATTAGTTTGGTACACAGGCGTTCATATTTTTTTAAATTACATGCCTCGATATCTACTTTCCAATTTTCCATTTGATAAATGAATCTGACCTTTTTTAATACGTTAATATATGAAAAAAAAATTATGGTTCTAAGCTATATAAACTTTGTTAATGTTTGAACTATTTTTTAAAATAAAATAGTTCAGATTTTTGAAAACTTAGTGGATAATTACTTTAGTAGTGTATAGCTTTGCTTTACTATCTTGAATAAGAATATAATGTATCCCTTTAGGAAGATCATTTTCAATAGTAGAATAATGGTTATTTATTGACGGGAAAAAAGCAAGTTGTTTACCTATGTTGTTGATTATAGCTACCGAAAATGGCAGTTTAATTACTTTGTTTGTTTCTATATTGATTTTGTCTTTAGCAGGATTTGGAAAAACCTTAACATGTTGTGATAAATTAATCGCCCTTTCATTAATTGAATTGATAAGCTCATTAAGCTGATTAACAACATCCATACTATTTCCAAGCTCATAAAAGTCTACTGTAATGAAATTTGGAAATTTATTTTTTTCCTGCTGACATTGTAAAACTCTATTGATAAAAAATGGATTTGAATTGGCTGCATTTGATGCGTTTTGATCTCCTGTTCCTAAAGGAGTAGTGACAAAATGATTAAAAATAAATAAGTCATTTAATGAATCTCCCCTGTTGTAGTCACACGTAAAATCATTTTGATTGTTTACTGAATAATGGGTTTCAACAGCAAAATCCCATACATAATGATACCATTGTTGAGATGGGTTAGCATCATCTTCATCAGAAAAAATCACTAGGCGTTCATTGTTGTCTATCATTGTTTGAAGAGTAGGCCATCCATCAATTGGATTATAGGTATATAGGAAATTGTTTAAACCAGATTGATTAATTACATCTTCAATTGAATTAGCATCAGTATAGCATTCTAAAATTATTGTTACAATTTCATTCGGGTGGTTGGTCAAAAAGGAATGAATTTGATTTAAATAATCAATAAAAGGTTGTGAACCTAAAATCGGAGAGCCATGATAAACAGTTGGAGTGCCAAAACTATCGTACACGTCAATCATTAATCCTCTAACACCATCATTTAGTTGAGATACAATATTGAGGTTTTGATTAGGAAGACTAAAATTACCTTGAGAGGAATTGAATGCATTATGGGTAGTGAGATAAGCAACTTCATTAAATCTTTTGTTGCATAAATTAGCCGAGCCATTACATTGTAAATAGATGCATTGGTATTGCCCAATAAGTAATAGAAATATTATAGATCCTTTATTAAGCATTTTTAAATTTCAATTCCAATAACCAAAACATCATCCACTTGTTCCTGATCACCTTTCCATAAGTTGAAAGTTTGATTAAAAACTTCTTTTTGTTGGTTCATGGGAATGTTTTTTAATTCAATTATTTTTTCTTTAAACCTTCTTAATAAGAATTTTTTATTTTTTTCGCCACCAAATTGATCAATATATCCATCTGAAAACATATATATACGATCACCTTCTTTGATGGGGATTTCAATTTCAATAGGTTTTTCTTTCATAATATGAATCTCTCCTACGGAAAAAGGAATGGAATTGTAAATTTGAATTTCATTACCATCATATACAAGTATCGGTCTTCTAGCACCAGAAAACTTAAAAGTATTTTTTTTACTGTTAAACGTACATAAAGATAAATCTATTCCGTCTTTTTGATGAGATTCACCACTTCTATTTATTGCTTCATATATTCCTTTATCAAGCATTTCAATTGCTTTTGCAGGGGAGTTAATTGTAGGGTCTAAAACAATTTGATTTAGAAGTTCACTTCCTAGCATGGAAAGTAGCGCTCCAGGGATTCCATGGCCAGTACAGTCGGCACTTGCAATAACTAAGTAATCTCCTTTTTGTTTAAACCAATAAAAGTCTCCGCTAACAATATCTCTAGGGTTATAATAGATAAATGCCGAACAGAAGAAATCGGTTAACATTTTTATGTTTGGAAGAACAGATTCTTGAATATTTTTAGCATAATTTATACTGTCAGTAATGTTTTTGTTTTTTTGTTCTATAATCTCTTTTTGTTTGGTAACCCTAACTTTTTCATTGTTTAATTCAGTTGTTCTTTCAGCAACTTTATGTGTTAGAATCCTTTTGTCTTTTTTTATTTTAACATTTCTATAGCTAAGAAAACTGTATACAATTAGCAAAATAATTATTGATATAAAGATATAAAACCAAGTGGTGTTCCAAAATGGTGCAGTTATTTCGAAACTATAAGTTGTAATTTTAGATTCATAACCATCACCATTAGCGGCTTTTAACTTGAAGGTGTAAGCTCCTGGAAGAAGGTTTGCGTAAGTGGCGCTTTTTTGTTTGCTCCAAGGAGACCATTCATCGTAAACAAAATTTTCAAGTTTGTAGCTGTATTGGACTTGATGAGGATTGGAAAAATGAAGCCCAATAAAATCAAAGGTGAGGTGATTTTCGTCATAATTAAATAGGGATTTGTTTTTTTCAATTTCATCTTTCAGGAATAATTTCTTTCCAATTAAGTGTACTAATGGAGTAGTGGTGTCGTCTTTTATCTCTTTGGATTGGCAACTGATTATACCTTTAACGGTTCCAAACCATAACCTTCCAAAATTGTCTTTGCATTTTGCATTTTGGTTGGTTTCCACTCCACTAAATCCTTGATTAATTCCATAGTGTTTAAATAAATTAACATTTTCATCATCTTCCCCAGGAATGGTGTTTTGGTTAATAACATCTAATCCAGAATTTGTTCCAGTCCATATTTTTCCAAAATCATCAGCAAGTATTAGGTAAGGGTTGTCGGCACTAAGTCCAAAAGAAGAGTTGAATTGAGTAAATTTTTCTCCATCGTATTTAAATATTCCACCCCCAATAGTTCCAGTCCATATATTGCCATTGGTATCTTCAGTGATTGTTCCTGCCCTTAAATTAGTTAGACCATCTTTTTCATTAAGTGTTGAAAATCTATTGTTATGCCATACTGAAATACCACCGTCATCTGAACCAAAATACACTTTTCCATTTGAAGCGCTAAAAACAGTCCAAAATCTATTGCTGCATAAACCATCTTTTTTATAAAAAGCTTTTATTGAAAATCCTGAATTTTCATTCCTCTTAATTTTGGTTACTCCCTCAACAATGCTTGCAAGCCATATGTTTTTATCGAGGTCTTCAGAAATACTCTTTACATTGTTGTTGGATAAACCATTAGTTACATTAATATGGTCAGATAAATTTAAATTAGAATCTAATATATATACACCTTGATTTGTTGCTATCCATACGTTGTTTAAATGGTCTTGATAAATGTCATTTAAACCAGTAAATTGGAGATTTAATTTTTTATTAATATTAATTATTTGTTTAACGGCAGAAATTTCTAAAGTGTCAAAATAAATTAAGTCCAATGAGCTTTTATTACCAACAACCCATAATCGATTTTTTGAATCCATCATTACAGCTGTAATGTGATTGTGTTGAAGTCCAATTAATTTGTCGTAGGCTTGAAATTTAGCTTCAATTAATTGAGATGCACCAGATCCATTAAACCCAATCCATAAATTTTGTTCTTTATCAAAGAAAACGGTGTTAATTTCATTGGAAAGTAACCCATTTTCAATGGTTAATTTTTGAGCTCTTTTCCCATTGATTATTAAGGCGCCATTTTTTCTATTGGAAAGATAGATGGTACCTTTTTTTGAAACAACTACTCTGTTAAATTCTTCATTTAAAGGAGTTTGTTCTATAATTTTAGAATCTTTTAAAACAATTAGTTCATTAACAAATAAAATGAACATCTTGCCATTTATCCCCCATGAAATGTCTTTTATTTTTTTTCCTTTAAAAAGGTGTTTTGTGATCTCAAGATTTTTATTGAGAACAAAAAGCCCCTGGTCAGAAGTTATATAAATTAAATTTTTATAAATTTTTAACTGATAAAAAGTAGCTGCATTAGTTGAATTCAGTGAGATTTTATTAAGGAGTTCAATAGAATTATTTTTTCGTTGAAGATGTATAACCTCACCATTTTCTTCAAGAGCAATAACTCCACTGTCTAGTGAGCTTAATGCATGAATACTGCCCTTAATATTATCATCTTTATAAGCAACTACCGAATCTTCATTAATGCATGATATTCCATCGTATTTATGGCCTGTCCATATCTGCTTTTGAACATCTTCACAAATGGAAAGAACATGATTGTCCGCCAATTTATTTTTTTGACTATAATTTTTAAATTCAATACCATTGAATTTTGATGTGCCACCCTGTGTACCTAGCCAAATATAGCCCTTGGTATCTTGAAATATAGTATAAACTGTTGATTGAGGAAGCCCATCAGCAATAGTGTAGTTTTTAAAGTCGAAATGTTGGGCAAGTGAAGAATTTAGGACGATAAAACCAAAAGCTATGACTAAATATTTACGCATTATTTAAGCTGATTTTTTGGCAAATATATTGACTTCTAAGAATTAATTTTCATCAATTTCCTAACGTAATTTTTTTTGTTAATATTCCCTTATTGGTATTAATAGATAATAGGTAAATTCCAGGTGAAAGAGCTTTAAGATTAAGCACTGGATTGGCTGATTTAAAATCTCTTATCGTAGTTGTTTTTTCCCCAATAAGGTTGTGAATATAAATTTCATTTATACTAATTAATGAGCTATGCGATATGGTAATAAAGCCTTTACTAGGATTGGGATATACGGACCATATATTGTCGTTAAAGTTATCTAATCCAACTGTGTAGACATAATTTAAAGAGGTATAAGTACAGCTGTCGGGGTTGATAATAGTAACTGTATAATTGCCACTACCTGATGGAAAATACACATTAGAATCCGCTCCTGAAATTGGGACATTGTTGTTGTTCCATTGATACTGCCAGCCATTTAAAGAGTTGGTGAAAAGTTCTAAAGAAGGATTGATGTCAATAGTTGGTAAAGGGAAGTTGGTGTCACAATAAGCAGCAAAAATAGTATCTGAAGATGCACCACAACCAAAATTATTAAATGCAATAACATGATAGTAACCTGATGATGTAATCGTATCAGTTGCAGAAGTATGACCGGACATAATGGTGTCATTGGCATACCACTGAAGTCCATATTGAGCCGAATCTGTACTTAAAACATATTGGGAAGAATTGTAATTTATATTGGGTTTGCCAGGGTAATCAAAAACCTCAATAGTGTCTATACTTTGAACAGAAGGCGAGGGGAGAATTTGTAAATAGTCAATTGTATATGATATGTCAGAGAAATTTCCTGCTGAGCAATTACTACATCCGTTAAAATTGATGTTGTGAGCTCCAATAAAATCATCCCCACCATAAGTAAACTCAGCAACATCATCTTGAGCAGCAGATTCATCTGCGTCATATACAGAAATTTCATATGTTTTGGTGGGGTCAAGATTAATATTCATAGTCCATGTTATTGGACCGCTGTTGTTGTATTCATAATTGGATTGATAGATTAGATTTCCATTTTCATAAAGGATAAAATAGGGGTCGGGTTGATTTCCATTGAATAATTCCCATCCCCAAGGAGCTCCGGTCCAGTCTTCAGTAACATCTTCAATTGTAACACTTGTTAGTGTGTATACATCAACAGTATCTAAATTGTTGTATCCTTCATAATATATGATGTACTGACCTGGAGAATTAAAATCTTGAGAGGGCGGATTTTCTTGATTGCTTGTGTTTCCATTGCTAAAATCCCAATTATAGGCAAATAGTCCAGGGTTGTTATTGGTAAAGTCTATAGAGACGGGAAAACATCCAGAGCTTGTGCTCATAGAAAAACCAGAATTACCAGATCCTGGGTTAGAAGATCCAACCTCCATGAATATATAAAATGAAATGGGTATGTTGTTAATAGTCTGACCAGAAGCAATTACATCACATAGTATGCTTACTTCTACATCATAATTTCCTGCAAGTAATGGAGTTCCGTAGATATTGATGCATCCATAGATATTGCTTTGAGGGTTGTAATTGCAACCACCAGCAGAATTATCACATTGCCAAGAGAGACCAACTGGTAAGGCTATGTTAACAATTTGAAAATTTGTTATCGTAGCTCCCATTGTGTCAAGTATCATTACAAATGTAACGTCCTCGCTATAGGCATTACTTACATAACCTGTTGGGAGTGTATCTGGATATATCCCAGGTTGAGTATAGGAATAATCAATGGTACACACTTGATTGTAGGAAGTGTTAAAAGAAAAAATTAGGAGTAGAGAAAATAAAAAGGAATAGATTGATTTCATTACAGTTATTTAGTCTTTCTACCTAAAGTTAAGAAAATAAAATCATTGATCTTAAGTGTTAGACTAGGTCTTATCAACAGAATTACATATTTCTAGTTTTAATAAACCCTTTAGATCCTCTAGATTTAAATAAAGCATTTCGTGTATTTGCCCATTGTAAAGAAATTTCAAATCCACCAAAACTAGCCTGGCTAATTTGAGAAACCGCTAGCTCATATAACAAGCCAATTTTATAACTTCCAAATTCAAGCATTAACTGCGGAGCAATAGCATCTTTTAATCTATGAATTAATCCAAATCCAAAATAAGATTCAGAATATATTCCAGAGTACTTAGTTCCATTTCTCAAACGTGCTTTCATCATGGCATTGATTAAAAATTGCTGATGAGGTCCTTGATTCATAAAAACAAATGATGCTGCAGAGGACCATTCCGATTTAGGGATGTCAATTTCTGCACCAGCATGTAAAATCAATTTTGCGTTTAGTTTGTCTTGATTCCCTGAAGAATATTTAAGTCTTGGTTGGGTAATGTGAAAAAATGCTGCGCCACCATATAGTTTGGTGATTTCATTTCGAACTAGTGCGTTCTTTTTACCTCTGTAATTGTAATAAATACCAGCACCAAAATCTTCATGAAAAAAAGAAGAGTTACCACTAAATTCATTGGAGTTGATGTCTTGATCAAAAGAAGTGCCATTAAATTGATTCCCCCAACTTAAACTAGCTATATTTCCACTTCTTTGAACTCCACCAATCTGTATTGCAGCAGAAACTGTTTGTCCTTCTGCAACAGGAATAATTCCAGAAACTGCAATATTTAACTGATTGATTCCAAATTGTCCTTCTCCAGCAATATCATTGTAAAATGACATTCCCAACCCTAAATAGCTATTTTGTTTCCCATTGTCGTTTTTAAGAAGGTTTAGGTCAAATGAAAATTGAGAAGTCATATATGATTTATCCACTCCAAGCCATTGATTTCTATTAGAAAGAGTTATTCTTTCCCATCCGTTAAATACACCAACTGTTGCTGGGTTAATTAGTTGAGGAACAAAAGTGCTTTGAGCAAAATGGATATCTTGAGCAAAAGAATTAATGCATAATATACATGAAATTATATGTAAAAGATGTTTCATTTATCTTACAAGAGTTATGGTTCCTTTTTTTACTTCTGACTTCCCATCATTATATATGACATTTACTTTGTAAACATATACTCCAGAGTTAACTTGTTGATTGTTAAAAGTACCATCCCAAAGATAGGATGATGATTCTGAATTGAACATTACTTGTCCCCATCTATTGTATATAGTAAGATTGAATTTAGCAACATCACCTCCAACAAAAATATCAAGCAGATCATTATTAAAATCTCCATTTGGTGAAAATGCTGATGGTATATTAACACCATCATATGTAGGGGTGGGGGGGTCTTCTTCTAATCTAAAATGTGCAGTTATGGTTTGAGCGCCAGATGCCAAAAAGTTTGTTTCAATAGAATCAATAGCAGGATTTATAACTTCAGAAATAGATGACTCCCAGTAATCAAAAGTGTATCCGTTGTTGGCATTTGCTCTTAAAAGAATATCAATATTTCCATAATAAGTTCCAGTAAATGGATAGCTGGGAAGCCATATAGAATTGGCTTTAATTTGCCCTGAAAGCGGAGGGTCAACTTCAAATATAAGTTCATGGGGTCCCGAAAGGTTGTAGCAATCTATCATTCCTTGAGTTATTGCTATACATCTATCGTTAATGAAATCTTTTAGGTTTTGGACATTGTTATTCCAAGTTGTTATGCTGCCTCCCCATTTAGCCACTTGACCTGGCATTTCTGGTTCAATAAGTGCAATTAAACTATCTAGGTGAGCAATCATATAATCACAACTGTAGACGGTATTTCCCAAATCAATAAATCGAGAAATGTAAAATTGTTCAAAAACGGGGTTATCCATTAACTTAATCAAAATTTCTGTATGTCCTTGTCCTCCAGGATTTGGTAATGTTTCAGGATTACAGGGATCTGCATTTGCTGTTTCATCTGGGATACCAGTATAGTTGATGTAATGACCAAATGTAGCATCCATATCCCATAAAGCGTATCTCCATTTCTTCTTATCTCCGCTTGGATCTAATCCTCTCCACCATGCAGTATTCCAGTTTAACCAGTCCATAGAAACAATATAGCTGTTTAGACAAAAATAGTCGACTAAGCTTTTCCAGTTGTAAAGACTATCAACATAGTCAAAATTTGCTTGAATCGACATATCGTTAGTTTGTATGTAGTTCAAAAGCGTATTCCAGTCAGTTTGGGCATTAGGAGCACCAAATTGTTCCCAAGTTGCCCCCCATGTTTTTAAAAATTGAATATATTCAGGACTATTAGAATATTTTTCATCTTGACCATAATATCTTCCAAGAAAATCATCGTCATCTACTTTCTCACGAACTTCATAGACTCCCCAATATTCTCCATTAACATAAAGGATACAAGGTTCATAAGATCTTTCATCTAAACGTAATCCTCCAACTTGAGAAAGAGAATGAACATAAGCATCTCTAATATGAGCACCTCCATTTTCAAAAGAAATATTGTCATTCGCAGCTGCCTTAATGATTAAACGTTGGTACCTGTCTCTGTCTTTGCCTCTGAATATGGGATGTTTAATTGCATAATTGTATCCAAGTTGATCTCTCATTATAAAATCAATACCTCTCTGATCATATGCCCAGCTATCGTTACCGTGTTTGTTGTAATCTCCAGCACCTTCATCAATTAAAATTCCATCACTTCCAAAATATTCAATAGCACCTTTAAAATTTGCACTAAATGAATTTGGATGTTGATCAGTAATAAAACTCATTATATCATCTCCACATATATTGATTATTGGAATGGTGTGAGTTGCATTAATAAAGTAAGTATTGGTTTCAATGAAGCTGTTTGGGGTATTTCCAGCAGAGCTTATTGCTATTGCTCGAATGGTAGTTGTTGAAGAAATAGAAATTGGGCCACTAGCAACAGTTGACCCTACGTTAGGACTTGTTCCATCAGTTGTGTAATGAACAGTTGTGTTGGGATCCGGACAAGAAATTGTTAATGAAATAGTACTCGAATGGTAACCAGGTGCTAAATCAAATATGGGGGTTGTTGGATATTCTAAAGAAGGAAGGGAGTTTGCAGCATTAGGAGAGGGATTGGTAAAAAGTGACCATGTTGCCCCACCATCAGAAGATCTTCCTCTAGAATGATCTAATTGGCAGGGAATCATCTGAATCTGATCAACAATTAGAGCAGCTGGATCAGAGAGAATAATTTCTTCAGGTTTTGTTTGAGTAAGTTTAAATGAGGTGTGAATAATTCCTCCAGAAAATTCGTCTCTTCCTGAGCATACTATCATAATTCTCCCACCAGCCGCTACTGTTCCAGAGGGTATTTGAAATTTTATTAAATCTGAAGGTTTGTCGGAAAGATACCACCCAGTTAAATCGACAGGGCTTGTGGTTGGGTTATAGATTTCAATCCAATCTTCATTGTTTCCAAAGTTGTCTGAGTAATGAGAAATGTTTGAAGCAGAGTATTCATTAATAACCACTTGTGCTTTTAAAACCAAAGAAAAAAATAAAAATAAGGAAAGAGCTACTAAATTTTTCATTGATGATTATGGATTAGTTGGGGGTTATGTAGTTAGGCTGAAATTATTTTATTACTCTTTTTATGTAAATATACTATTAATTTAAAATTAAATTAATTGGGGAAAACACTCATAAATTTAACATGTAATTTAGCACTAATGTACTTGTGCCCTTTTATTTGGAGAGAAATGGATTTTAAAATTTGGTCAAGGTGATTGTCTGAACATTGATTTAGATTGTCTTCAATGCTAAACATTTTCCAAAAACTTTCAATAAAAGCTATTTTTTCGAATCTTGACATAATATTTTATACGTATTTCTAAAAAAAAAGATATCACTTTGTTGTAAAGACTCTTTTTAATCGAAAATGTTGTCTGGTTAGAGCAGTTGAAATAAAAAATTATAAATCTGCAAGCAAGGTTTCTACCTTATTTTGAGTTAGTTTGGCTAGTTGATCAGCAGAGTCATTAGGGTAGTCTAATGGATCAATTGGATTGCCAAAATTCACTTGAATTTTATATGGACGCAATTTAAAACTGTTTGGTGGATTTACTTCTAAAGTTCCTTTTATTGCAACAGGTATTATTTTGATATTGCTATTTTTCGCAATAATAAAACTCCCTCTTTTAAACAGTTTAATTTTTCCGTTTTTTGAACGAGTTCCTTCTGGAAAGGTAATCACATTTCTGCCACTTAAAATAAGCTTTCCTGCTTTTTTCATACTTTCCATTGCTTTTTCAGTATTGGATCTGTCAATAAAAATCATTCCAGCAGCAGAAACATACCAGCCAATAAAAGGGATTTTCTTAAGTTCTTTTTTAGCAATAAAATGTATGGGATCATTTAATGACATAAATAGTGCTGGTATATCATACATTGATTGGTGATTGGCACAAAAAATAACGGGTTCTTTAAGGTCCGAAATTCTGTCTTTGTTGTATGTTTTAAGAGATGAAAAAACAATTGCAAACAGTAATCTAGACCAAATATTTTTAGCAATCCAAAAAGAAAAACGCTTAGAAATAAGTAAAGCTATGGTGGCTAAAATTCCAGAAACAATAATGGCTAAGCAAATTAAAATCCATTGAATTAAATTAATCAACTTCCACATGCTTGCCAATTGGATTTTTTACAAATTCTTTTATTTATTCGTATCTAAAACCTTATCCGAATGATACTCTCCAGCATCAAGTTTTCCTTTTATCTCTTTAAAAACTTTAATGGTGTAATTTACATCTTCTATTGAATGAGAAGCGGTAGGTATTAATCTTAGTAAAATCATTCCCTTAGGAACAACTGGATACACAACGATTGAGCAAAATAAGCTGTGATTTTCTCTAAGATCGAAAGTTAAATTGGTAGCTTCACCTAAAGTTCCACTTAACATCACTGGAGTTACACAAGAATTGGTATTTCCAAGGTTGAATCCAGATTCTTTTAGTCCATTTTGAAGAGCATTGGTAATTGTCCAAAGTTTTTCTCTTTGCTCAATACCTTTTAACAACTCTAAACGCTTAAGTGCTCCAACAACAAGAGGCATAGGTAACGATTTGGCAAAAATTTGAGATCTCATGTTGTATGCTAAGTAGTTGATAATGTCATCATTACTACAAACAAATGCTCCAACACTAGCCATTGATTTGGCAAATGTTCCAAAAAGAACATCTATTTCGTCTTGCACACCTTGATATTCACCAGCACCTTGTCCTTTTTCACCTAGTGTTCCAAATCCATGAGCATCATCAACAAATAATCTGAACTGGAATTTTTCAGATTTTCTATACTCAATAATTTCTTTTAATTTACCTTGATCACCACTCATTCCAAAAACACCTTCCGTAACTACTAAAATACCTCCCCCAGATTCTTGAGCAAGCTTAGTAGCAGTAACCATTTGTTTTTCGAAGCTTTCCATGTCATTATGTTTGAAAACCTTACGTTTCCCTTGATGAAGACGGACTCCATCTACCATGCAAGCGTGAGATTCACTATCGTAAACAATGACATCATTTCTGTCAACAAGAGCTTCAATTGCAGACATACAACCTTGGTACCCAAAATTAAGTAGGTAGCAGGCTTCTTTGTCCATAAAATCTGCCAGTTGCTGTTCTAATTTTTCATGTTCACTTGTTTGTCCTGACATCATTCTTGCACCCATTGGATATCCTAATCCCCATCTTTCTGCAGCATCAGCATCTGCTTTTCTAATTTCTGGTAGATTAGAAAGCCCTAGATAGTTGTTGATACTCCATGTAAGCACTTCTTTGCCTTTGAAGGTCATTTTGGGGGCAATATCCCCTTCAAGTTTAGGGAAGGTAAAATAGCCGTGTGATTCTTTAGCGTGTTGTCCCAATGGACCCCTGTTAGCTTTTATTTTGTCAAAAATATCAGTCATGTTCTTTTTTTCTGTAAGTCGTGTTTATTGTAATAAAGTATATAAACTTATATAAGGGGCAAAAGTAGTATACTTATATATGTTGCACAATACAAAAGCTATTTTTTATTAACATCTTTAGAATTCAATCTATACTACAATTTTATTTTCATTCATTCGTTAAATGAAAAAAATTATATTTGCAATCCAATGAAAAGAATTCTTTCTATACTGTTTGTTGTTGCTTTTTTAATTAGCTGTTCTGAGTACAATAAGGTTGTTAAAGGTACTGATTACAATCTTAAATATGAGAAAGCTGTTGAGTATTATCAAAATGGTGATTGTTTCAAAGCGCTTCCACTTTTTGAGGAACTAATGTCTTATTTTAGAATGACTGACAAGGGTGAGGATGTATATTACTATTATGCCAAAACTCAGTATTGTATGAAAGATTATTATTTAGCTGGGTATTATTTTAAACGATTTTCAAAAAACTTCCCCAACAGTAATCGAGCTGAGGAGTGTGCTTTTAACAGTGCTGTTTGTTATATGAAAAATTCGCCTGATTTTTATTTAGATCAGTCCGATACTTACAATTCAATTGATGAATTTCAACTTTTCATGAACAGATATCCTGAAAGCTACTTGGTAGATAGTTGTAATACATTGATTAAAGATTTGCGATCTAAGTTGGAGCTAAAAAGTTTCGAAAAGTCCAATTTATATTTTAAAATGGAAAAGTATAGATCTGCTATAATTGCCTATAATTCTACTTTAGAGAAGTTCCCTGATACTCAATTCAGAGAAGAAATACTTTTTATGATTGTTAAGGCGAACTTTATGTTTGCTTCCAACAGTGTAGAGTCAAAAAAAGTAGAAAGATTTGAGGCAACTATCGATTCTTATCTTACCTTTGTGGACTCTTTTGAAAAAAGTAGTTATTTAAAGACCGCAGAGTCCTATTATAACTCATCAATAAGAGAAATTGAAAAACAGAATAATTTAAATTAGAATGGCATATAGAGATAACACTGCTGAAAGAACAACTATTACAAGAGATTTAAGAGAAATGGAAAAGCCTCTTGGTAATGTTTACGAAACTATTGTTCTACTTTCTAAAAGATCTAATCAGATTAATTCTGAGCTTAAAGAAGAGCTTTCTCAAAAACTAGATGAATTTGCTTCTACTACTGATAATTTGGAAGAAATATTTGAAAATCGTGAGCAAATTGAGGTTTCTAGGTTTTATGAGCGTTTACCAAAGCCTGGCGCCATTGCAATGCAAGAATTAGAATTGGATTCATTGTTTTGGAGACAGCCAGAAAAAGAAGAAAATTAATTTCCTAAGCATGCTGAATGGGAAGAACGTACTTCTCGCTGTAACAGGTAGTATTGCTGCTTACAAATCAGCTTTAATTGTAAGAGAATTTATTAAAAAGGGCGCAAATGTTAAAGTCATCATGACCGATTCCTCTTGCGAATTTATTACTCCACTAACACTTTCTACATTGTCTAAAAATCCTGTTGTAAAGGATTTTGTTAAGGATCTTGATAGTGGTGTTTGGAACAATCATGTAGACTTAGGTTTATGGGCAGATTTTATGCTTATTGCACCTTCTACCGCCAATACTCTTGCAAAATTAGTTGGCGGTAATGCGGATACTTTTCTTCTTGCTACTTATTTATCTGCCAGATGTCCTGTCTTTGTTGCACCAGCTATGGATCTAGATATGTTTAAGCACCCATCAACACAAAATAATTTAGAGGTGCTTAAAAGTAGAGGTGTTATGGTAATTCAACCCGAATATGGAGAATTAGCTAGTGGGTTAGAAGGTGAGGGTAG
Organism: Crocinitomicaceae bacterium; assembly: GCA_002716065.1. GTDB lineage: Bacteria > Bacteroidota > Bacteroidia > Flavobacteriales_D > Parvicellaceae. The sequence continues at coordinate 41,996 of PAZE01000039.1, forward strand.
ATTAGCAGAGCCTGAAAATATTATCTCTTTTATTCATGATTATTTTTTGGATTTGGCTTCACTTAGGGGAAAGAAAATTCTCATTACAGCAGGGCCTACTTATGAAGCTATTGACCCGGTTCGTTTTATTGGAAACCACTCATCTGGTAAAATGGGTTTCGCAATAGCAGAGATTGCAGCTTCAAGAGGAGCGGAAGTTGTTTTAGTTTCCGGGCCTGTTTCATTACCTTCACCTGATAATGTTGAAAGAATTGACGTTACATCCGCTAGTGATATGCTTGAGCAAGTTTCTAAGCAATATACTCATTGTGATGTTGTAATTATGGCTGCTGCAGTAGCTGATTATGCAGTTCAACAGCCATCTGCATCTAAAATCAAAAAAAATACTAGTGTTTTTAGTTTAGAACTTGAAAAAACTAAAGATATTTTGCATTTTTTAGGAGAGAACAAAAATAAGCAATTGCTTATTGGGTTTGCGCTTGAAACAGATAATGAAGTTGAAAACGCTAAGAAGAAATTAAAAGCTAAAAATTTGGATGCTATTGTTTTGAATTCTTTAAATGACAAAGGTGCAGGTTTTGCAACAGATACTAATCAAATTACTGTTATTAAAAGAAATAATAAAATGATTAGTTTTGAGTTAAAGCATAAGCTAGATGTTGCTAAAGATATTTTGGATGTAGCCGAAAGCATGTTATGATAAGAGAATTCGTATCTATACTTTTTTGTTTTGCTTGTATTTCAGTTGGTTCACAGGAGCTTAACTGTCAAGTATCTGTAATTGCTCCAACCCTTCAAAGTAATCCTGCTAATCAGGAAATTATAGAGTCTTTACAATCCTCTGTTTTTGAATTTGTTAATAATACAAAATGGACAAACGATCAGTTTAAACTCCATGAAAGAATAGAGTGTAATATTTTAATTAATATTCAAGATAAGATTTCTAGTGATGAATTTAGGGGTAGTATTCAAATTAGCTCTTCTAGACCTGTTTTTAATTCAAGTTACAAAAGCAGGTTGTTCAATTACAGTGATCCCAATTTACAGTTTAGGTATTTAAGAAATACAGCAATAATTTTTAAGCCAGATAATCACTTTGATAATTTAGCTGACGTTTTAGCTTTTTATATTTATATGATTATCGGCTATGATTACGATTCTTATTCTTTAGAAGGTGGAACACCTTATTTTAACAAAGCAATGCAAATAGTGTCGAATTGTCAAAATGCTCCTGAACCTGGATGGAAACCTAGTGAAGGCAATAGAAACAGGTATTGGTTGATTCAAAATGCTACACAAGCATTATTTAAGCCTTTAAGACAATGCTATTATGATTTTCATAGAAAAGGATTTGACAACTCTTATGAAAATAGAGAGGAAAGCCTAACTGCAATTTTTAATGCTTTGCAATTGCTAGAGTCTATCCATAAAGCCAGACCAAATTCATTTAATATTCAACTTTTTTTTACTGCTAAGAATGATGAGGTGGTAAGTCTTTTTTCACCTGTTCAAACTGACCTAAGAATGAGGGTTTATAACCTTTTGGTAAAGTTGGATCCAGGAAATATTTCTAAATACAATAAAATTAAATCGGGAGCTAAATTATGATGAATTTTTGTGGTTTGGGAGTTGCATTAGTAACTCCGTTTAATGAAAATGGATTAGTTGATTATAGTGGACTTCAAAAATTAGTAGAGCACCAAATAACTAATGGTACAGACTATTTAGTGGTTCAAGGTACTACAGGAGAATCAGCTACATTGTCTTCACAAGAGAAAAAAGCAGTGTTGGATTTTATTATTGAAGTAAATGCTAAAAGACTTCCAGTAGTTTTAGGCTTAGGTGGAAATAATACTAAGAATTTATCCGATCAATTACAGCAATTTAATTCCAATGATATTGATGGGATTTTGTCTGTTAGCCCATATTACAATAAACCATCTCAAAAAGGAATAATTGAGCATTATAAAACAATAGCCTCTGCTACAGATTTACCTATAATTCTCTATAATGTTCCTGGAAGAACAAGTAGTAATCTTCTTGCTGAATCAACTTTAGAGTTAGCTCATGAAGTAGAAAACATTGTAGCTGTTAAGGAAGCTTCTGGTGATTTAGAGCAAATTATGACGTTGATTAATCAACGTCCTAAAGACTTTTTGGTTCTTTCAGGAGATGATGCCCTTACATTAGCTCATCTTGCTGTTGGTGGCCATGGAGTTATTTCTGTTGTGGCAAATGCTTTTCCAAAAAGATTTTCAACATTAGTACATGCTGCAATTAATGGAGATTATAATTTAGCTAGAGAAAAACACTTCGAGTTGTTTGAGATTATTCAACATCTTTTTGCTGACGGTAATCCCGGTGGGATTAAACATGTACTTAAGTTACTGGGCATTTGTGGAGATTCTGTTAGACTTCCTTTGGTTAAGGTAAACTCTCAAACTGCAGATAATCTCTACAGGCTTACGGCAAATCTAGGAGAGAAAGTAATCTAGTGCTCCAAAATTTTAAATTGAATATGATTGCTTTTAACAGAGTTTTCTAAGATTTTTATGATGTTTATTGGGCATTCAAGATGAATAATGCTTTCAATGTTAAGCTCTTGGAAAACTATTTTAAGTTGTAGTTTTTTAATCATACTCATCACTTTATTCATTTGGGCATAATTAAACCTAAGCTCATATAAAATAGTAATTTCTTTTTTTGTTAATGTATTATTTACAATGGCTTGTTTTGTTACTTCTTTAAAAGCTTTTATTAATCCACCAACTCCTAATTTTACTCCTCCAAAATAACGAATAACGATACATGCACAGTAAGTGATTTCAAAACTCTCTAGCTGGCCTAAAATTGGTTTCCCTGCACTATTGGTTGGTTCTCCATCATCATTAACCCGATAGTTTGATCCATCTGCAAGTGTTTTATATGCATAGCAAAAATGTCTTGCATCATTATACTGTTCCTTAAAGGAATTAAGTTTTTTTGTGAAGTCTTCATCTGATGAAATAGGAAAAAGGTGAGCAATGAATTTACTTCCTTTTTCTTTTAACTCACTAGTAGATGTTGTTTCTATGGTCTTGTAGCTATCCAACGTTAAATAATTGAAGAAGCTCTTTTGCAAATGTGATTAAAGAAATGGCAATTACCGCTAGAGCTATCCCTAACCAATTGCTTTTTGAAAGGTGTTCTTTAAAAAGTAGTATTCCTGAAGTTGCTGTTAGAACAATAACTCCCATATTAACAATTGGAAAAACTTGTGAGCTTTCAAAAATTCCTGAAGATAAAGCTTCTACAAAAAAGAATAGTGTAAAGTAATTGGGGATTCCAAGTATTATTCCCCAAATTATGTTTTTAGTTCTAAATGTATGTTGCCCTTTAAATATTTGGTAGGTAAGAAAAACACCACCAAAAAGAGCAGCAATAAAAAAGGTAGTAGCAAAAAATGTATTATTATTGGTTTCATTTAATGAAATTTCTTGTGCCCATTTTAGTGTGCTGTCAGCTATTCCTTGACCAATGAAAATTAGAATAATTATAAAGAGATATTTCTTTTCAAAAGATAGTTTTCCATTTTTAGAACAGGAAAAATAAATAGCTAAAATAGCCAATATTACACCACTTAATTTAATAAGGTTTTTGTCTTCATTAAATATAAAAAGCCCAACAATAACAGGTATAATCATGGACATTTTATTGGAAACTGTAGTGATTGAAATTCCAATTTTCTGAGTTCCAAATGCTACAAGATTAAAGGTGATAATAAAGAGAACTCCAATTATTAGCGCTTGAAAAATGAATTCCGAATGAATTACATTACCTATTGAGAAATTACTAATTGAGAAATTTTTATCAGCAAATAGTGCTAAAAAACCAGCTGTAATGTAGTTTACAATTATGGCTTGTAGGTTATTTATTTTAAAAAGCTCAAAGTATTTAAAAATAATGAGCATTGAAGAGAAAGTTATTATTGTAAGTATAATATCAATCATGGATTTTTAAAAATGGTTATTTCATCTTCTCCAAACATTGTATTGGAAGTTGGTTCTACAAGTAATTTTGGAGCTTTTATTCCATTTATAAAATAGTTGTTTCCGGTTAGAACTCTTGCTTCGTCCCATGTGTTTTGCTCAATAAAATAATTTATTGTAGAGGCTCCTCCTTCAATAATTACAGACTGTATGCTCAACTCATGCATTATTAGTAGAATATCATTAATGCTGTTATTGGGTTTAAATTTTATATAATTGATTTTTCCTTTCACTTCACTTTTTAAGCTGTTTAATATATACAAAGGGTATTCATCATTAATTATTTTTGAATTAGGATTGATAGTAAGTTTAGAATCTATAATAAAGCGAGTGGGATTTTTGCCCACAACAGCTCTTGTTGTAAGAGATGGGTTGTCGTTTTTAATGGTGTTTTTACCCACTAAAATAGCATCTTCCTCAGCTCTCCAACGATGGGTAAGCTGTTGAGTTGTTTTGGTGGTAATCCAATTAATACCCTGTTTGTTGTTTTTTCTTTCTCGATCAATAAAATGATCTTTTGTTTGAGCCCATTTTAAAATAATATATGGTCTTTTGTTTTTATGGTAACAAAGAAATCTTTTGTTGAGCTCTTTGCATTCTTTTTCTAAAACACCTTCAATCACTTCAATGTTAGCATTCTTAAGTTTTTCAATTCCTTTTCCATTGACTTTTGAAAATGGATCTCTGCATCCTATAACTACTTTAGGGATTTTATTTTTTATGATTAAATCCGAACATGGTGGTGTCTTTCCAAAATGTGAACAAGGTTCTAGGGAAACGTAGAGTGTAGAAGAGATAAGTTCGGATTTGTTTTTTACATTTTTGATGGCATTGACTTCAGCATGGTTTTCACCACATTTTTGATGATATCCCTCTGCAATTATGACCCCATTTTTATTTACAATAACACAACCCACCATAGGATTAGGAGATGTATGTCCAAGACCTAATTCTGCTAGTTCTAGGCATCTTGACATGAATATTTCATCTGAAATCATGCTACTAATTTAAAATTAAGTGATGACTTTCTTTTTAAGAATTTGATTTTCTTTATCTACAATTAATTGTCTAGGTTAAAATATGTGTTAAAGTTTGAATTTCAGTAGTAAAACACTACATTTGCAACCCAATTTATAAACCTGACGGTTCAGGTATGTTAAACACTCTCGAAATAACCGTAATTCGAGATACAATTAAAATTAGCCATATGGCCGAATCAAAAGATAAAAAAGCTACTGCTAAAAAGGAGTCTTCTCCAGCAAAAGCTACAGCTGCAAAGAAAACCACAACAGCTGCAAAGAAAACTACAACAGCTGCAAAGAAAACTACAACAGCTGCAAAGAAAACTACAACAGCTGCAAAGAAAA
>PAZE01000040.1 GCA_002716065.1 Crocinitomicaceae bacterium
TATTACCCCAAAACCATTTCTGCTTCAATTGTCAACAATTCTACTGTTGTTCAGGATGTTCAGCTGGTGCCAATGGGTCCTGTTCACATCTTTAGTATGGACTCAGAAGCTTTTATTAACGCTGTTCCTAATCCTGCTAAAGAGCGCGTGTATATTGAGTATAAACTCTCCAACCTTCAAGCAAATAACCAGCTTATCCTTTGGGATCAGTTGGGTAGGCCAGTAAAAAAAGTGCTTTTGAATAGTAGTAATGCCAAAGTGGAGCTTTCATTAAATGAGCTAAGTGCTGGAACTTATTATTATGGTTTTGCTAATGCTGATTTAAGTTCATGTAAAAAGCTACTTATTGTAAAGTAGTAAGCCATTAAATAGCCGATTTATATTTACGTATTACCTCACCAGTGTGTACACTAATTTCCATGTAGAGCATGGATTTACTATTCTTTTTAACCGAAAAGATAAATACAATATGATCCTTTGCTATTGCTAGCTCATAGTTGGTGGTAGGAAAGCCTAGCTGCCTGGCTATATTTAGTAGTTTATTTTGGGGAAGAAATTTAGCATTGCTTTTGTTTTTTGAAAACGATGGAAATTCAATATCATTTATGATTCCACCTACGCTGTCAAGAATAATTCGAGAGCAGCAATAGCTAATTCCAGCTAATGAATCTGAAATAAAGTATCGCAAATCGTATTTAGGAGCTACCCATTTATAGCTGGCAACCTGTGGGTCTTGTTTTACCAGCTGACGATAGTTAATTAGCTTACCACCATCAAATTGGAGTTTTTGGTAAAAACCATCACCCAATGTTTCTTTTAAGTGGTTGTTTAAAGTTTGTTGAATGGAATCAGGTAGAACTGTAATGCTTTCAATTAATTCTGGAGAATAAATAAGCGAGTACTTGGTAGTTCTGCACTTTTTAACTCCGTTTTGGGCAGCAGCTGAACCAACGGCTCCAATTAGAACAATCCATAATAAAAAGAATATGTTTGAAAAATGGTTCAATTTAGTTTTCTTCTTTTGGTTTAATTCGAACAAGCTTGAAGCCAAGAATTGCCATTGGGATATAGCCAAAAACTAAGTCAATAACGATAAACCAAACAGGTGAGGGTAGAACTACAGATGCACTAATTCCTCCAAAAAGAAATAAAATACCAATGGTTAAGGCAAATTTAAACTTATGGTTTACGGCTAAGATTGTAGCAACAAAAGCACCAACTAATGTTCCTAAAGCGTGGGCAAGAAAGGGGAAAATAAAATGTTTGAGTTCAAAAAGATGAAGACCTTCTTTTAATCCATCAGCAGTACTAAGGTCTACACCATCAGGAGGGGAAATAAAGTAGCCACTACAATTAATAAGCCCCATATTTACAATACTCCCAATAACTAAACCTCCAACAATAGCAAGTGTATTTCTAATGATTTTATTGAGCATAATTAGTTACATATAATTAATAGATTATTCTAAGTTAGGTATTTAAAATTGTAAATTATTCTGGATTTTATTAATTTGAGAAAAAAATCAAAAAATAATATATGAAAAAAATAACCTACTTTTTAGCGCCCCTTTTTTTATTAATGTTCACTTTTAGTGGATGCAATAAGATTAAATACGGAGATGTTACATTCTGGCAAATGACAGGTAGTGGTTTTGGTGTTACTGTTGTTGAAATTGATGGTGTAAGCTCAAACATAACTTCAGAATACCCAGATACTCCAGATTGCGGGGCTTCGGGTTGTGCTGTGTTTAATAATCTAGAGACAGGAAGTTACAGCTACACTGCTAGTGATGGTTTTGATACTTGGTCAGGAACAGTAGACATATCAGAAGGATGTCTTACAATGGAGCTGTATTAATAGTTTATAAATATATATTGATTAAAAAAAGGGGGGCTTCCCCCTTTTTTATTTAAACAGGGCATTTAGGAATTATTGATAAAAGTTTAAGTTTTTCATTTTTCGTCTACTAACACCAGATACATCAGCAACAATAACTCTCCCCGTTCTACAATGGCAAGCATAGCAGTACTCAATTAACGAAGAATCAAAATCAAAGTTAACTGATTTAACCTTTATGTTTTCATCTGACAGGAAAGTGGTAATGGATTGATTTAGTAGTTCTAAAGAAAATGTATCTGCATTGTAATAGCTGTCCCATGGATTAGAACATCCTGTTTCATTAAAGTAATATATTTTAGAAGAGTTTTTTCCGCAGCTAAAAAGCAGTATACAACAAAAAAAAGCCAGAAAAGAGATAGATTTAATGTTTTTCATAATTCAAAAATGTACTTTAATAACTCCAATTAAATGTAAAAATTGTCTATTAATAAATTAGCTAATCGAAAATATAAACAACCTTACATTATTTATCTTTTACATTAAAAGGGTAAATCATCGTGGTATTCGGGAATTTCAATAGGTTGGCTAGCTCCTCTGATGAATATTTTGTTTTTTCTACTACAATAGCTAATGTGCTTGTCGTATTTTTTACGAAGCACATGTAGCACTTGCTCTAGCTCATTGATTTCAGCCAAATAATTAGTGCGCTTAAAACGAATAATAGCCCATATTTTATAATCTGAATAGTTTTTTTTCTCTTCAATTATGTGCACAATGGCTTTGTGATTGTTTTCTAAAAAAGGAATTAGCTTTAACAATAAATCCCATTCATTTTTTTCAGGAGGTTCATTATTGAAATTTAGTAGTGATGTTGTTTTGTCATTTTTCATACTTCGAATGTATTTCAAAAGGTCATAAACTAATTACGTTCTAAAATCCATTTTGGTATGCTATTTGAATATTCATTGTAATAATTGGCGACTTTTTTAAAGCTGTAAATAAATCTTAAGAAAACAGGTCAAAAATTTAATGCTATGAAAAAAACAACTAAAACACTACTCATTCATCAGGTGGTAATGGATCATTCTCAAGATGTAACACTCTTTTGCCAGTTTGGAAATCGAAATGCCCCCATTTCATTTCTTGGAATATCACTAAGAAATTTAAACACTTTACTCATGGGAATAGGAGTGGGGGGATTAAAATTGTTAGAGTCTATGGCTTATGCAATTATGGAATGTAAACAAGAGCCCATGGTAGTGCCTGTAAATAGTACTCTAGGTCTTCCATTAGTTCTCGATATTCCATCTAATCTAATTTGCGAATCCGAAGAAAAAGACATCTATTTTTATGGATAAGCTATTTCTTTATTAATCACCAAACCTTGGATTTACTACACTATTGTAGATAGAACCGAAAGTGTAAGTTATTCCAGTACTTGCCCAATAGCGATACCCCGTTTGAAGCTGACGTTGACGAAGTAGAATGTCTTCACTAGAAGAACCTTCCATGGGAAGTGAAATTTGATTGTGAATAAAGGCAAGATTTCCAGAAACATTCCAAGATAATCCTTTAAATAGTCGAAGATCTAAATACAACCAGAAATTAACGGCATTAAGCTTAATATTGTGAAAATAATGTGAGCCGCTAACCGAACCTGCTACAGTTCCCCATTTTTGTTGAAATTCAGCACCAATATTTATCTCATGAGATCCAAGAGTTTCATTTAACTTGTTGTAGACAGTGGTGTCATTATAAAGATTATGAACACCTCCAATTCTATATTGAAATCTGATTTGTCTTTGCGTAGATTCCTCATAAGGAAAAATGTTGTATTCAAGGCCTCCTTGAAAGCTGCCGCTAAATTTATAATTGTTGTAGAGGCTTGATTGAACATTGCTAAATACACCTGCAGACCAATGGTCAGAAATACTTTTTATAACTGATAGATTTCCAAACTGTGACTTACGTTCGCTTTTAATAAGTTGTTCATCGACTTTAAATTGACTAAGGTTGTAATTAAAACCAACCCTAGATTCAATTTTGTATTGCTCGGTTATTCTATTGGCACGAAAACTTCCGTAGGAATTAAAAGAATTATAGAGTTCTTCACCATTAAACCATCCAGAGGCGTTAGTGGAAAAAACCCAATAGTTCCAAGGGTCTTTTTCTGTTGTGGTTTCATTGTTTTCAAAGCCAGAAACATTTAACGACAATTGTTGAGCGTATCCCAATTTAATCATATAGGGAACAAGACCAAGTTGAATAATTTTCATTTGACTCCTTCGAATTTCATCTGATGTTTGGTTCACATCTACAGCAAGCTCAAGAGTATCGTTGTTGCCAATTAGTTGGTGCTGTCCATAAAAGAAAAAAGTGTAAAACTCTCCACCGCTCCCAGAATTTTGATTAACAAGCTGAACGTGAACATCTGCAAGTAAACGATCTCTTACATAGCTTAGGTAGGTAAGCTCCTGTTTTATGAACGTAATATCACAATAATCACAATCGATAAAAACGTTCAATTTTTTGTTGTGGTCAATTAAAGTGTCTTGACAATTGTAAAAAGGAGAAATAAATATCAGCGAGAATAGAAAAATTAGGGTAGTCTTCATTTTTGTTGATTATATCCCTATAACGCAGAATTTTGCATTTGTTACTATTTTAAATATAAATTTTGTTAATAAATAGACTTTTCTTACTGCTTAAGTATATTGATGGTAGCCTTTTTGTTTAGTGAATTTACTTTTATAAAATAATATCCCGATGGGTAATCAACTAACCAATTTATTTCAGAAATGTTTTTAAACCTTTGACTTCTTAGTAATTTTCCATCAATTGAAAAGAGCTCTAGTTGTACATTTTCGTAGTTTCCGCCTAAATTTATGGTAAGATTTCCAGCTGTAGGATTAGGAAATACGCTGAAGTTTTCTCCAAATGAATTTTCAAGAATTCCAATTCCAGTTATATTAATGCAAGCAGAAGTGTCAACACATGCATTTTCGGTTACTTCAACTGCGTAATTTCCGTTTGCAGTTGCCGAAAATGTTTGACCTGTTTCACCTTGTATTGCGTTAAAATTATTGTCACAGTCTAACCAATGATAGCTAGCACCAGATTGATTTGCCGTTAATGCATTTCCATTTTGAGTAACGGAATTGTCTATGCTTGTGATGTTAATAACTTGATTTGCTGTATCAGCACAGTTTCCAGCAATAATATGAGTTACTGTATATTGACCAGATTGAGAGTTGGTAGTGTTGATAAATCCAGTTATAGTAGCTATATCCAATCCCGCGGGTGATGCAGAAAAACTTCCTATAGGGTTGGTTACAGTTGGCATTACCATACCATCTGAAGAGCAATAGGAAGAGTTAGCATAGGCAAACGATGCATCAAAAAATGGTTCAATGATAATATTAAATGAAGCTACTCCGCCAGTGTAGGTATAGGTAATAAGGTAAGGGCCAGGTTGAGAATTAGAAAGATCAATAGCTCCACTGCCTGAATCAATGGCTAAACCAATGGTTGAAGAAAATGTACCACCAGTAGTTCCATTTATTGTTGGTGTTGGATCAATATCATTCTGACAATAAAAAACTTGAGCATATCCAATGCTAGTGGATGTAGATTCGTTAATAACTAATGACATAGGAAGAGTTGAGTGGTCTCCACTAGTGCCGCCATTTCCATCTGCAGCTAGACCTACTCCGTAGAAAGTAATGTCTCCAGTTCCAGTATTAGGAGCCGTCCATAATAAAGAAAAAATTCCTGTAGATGATAACCCAAGATGTTCTGCGTATTGAAGCCCACCACTTGTAGATACAAGATTAGTGATTTGTGTATTTAAGGTAACTGGGGAGGTGAGTGTGCCAGCTTGCCAGTTGTTGCTGGTAAGGGCAACTCCTTGAAATCCAAAAAATAAACTTCCTCCTGTAACTTCAAAATCTATGGTGTATATATTTCCAGGTGTGTAGCTGGTAACACTATTTCCTGAAGCATCTTTTAAGCTCATCGTTAAATTTGGCATACCTGGAGCGCCACCATGACAACCCATACAAGTTGCCCCTCCCGATAGAGGTCCGCCAGTTTTATCTCCTAATCCCATTGCAGCTGCACCATTAGAACGAGGTTGAAATTCTAAAAGAGTACATTTTTTAGATTCTAAATAAAAGCTGAAAAAGAAACTTGAAAAAATTAAAATGCTAAACAGCAATGTTCCTTTTTTTAAAAAGGTTGTAATTAAAGATGTGTGCATAGGAAATGATTTCCTATTAATTTAATTAAAATACACCATTTTGTCAAGAATATTATGATATATAATGTTGAATATGAGTATGTTATATAGGGTTAATTGCTGGTTTTGTTTTTGACATACTTCTCTAGCCATTGATCTTGTTCCCATAGCATATGCATAATGGATTCCTTGGCTTTATATCCATGGCTTTCTTTTGGTAAAACAACCAATCTTGCTGTTGCTCCAAGTCCCTTAAGGGCGTTGAAATAGCGTTCGCTTTGCATAGGGTAGGTTCCAGAGTTGTTATCTGCCTGACCATGAATAAGTAGTAATGGATGCTTCATTTTATGCGCATTCATAAATGGAGACATCGTATTGTAAGTAATTGGAGAATCCCAATAGCTTCTTTCCTCACTTTGAAACCCAAAAGGTGTAAGAGTTCTATTGTAAGCTCCACTTCGAGCAATTCCAGCAGCAAATAAATTAGAGTGGGTGAGTAAATTAGCTGTCATAAAAGCTCCATAAGAATGACCACCTACAGCAACTCTTTCTGGGTCAATATAACCCATGTTGTCAATTGCATCAATTGCTGCTTTTGCATTGCCAACCAATTGTTTAATAAAAGTATCGTTAGGTTCTTGGTCTCCTTCACCAACAATTGGGAAGGTAGCTCCATCCAATACTGCGTATCCTCTAGTTACCCAATAGATCATAGATCCGTAATAGGGGAAAGTAAATTTATTAGGGTTTGCAGTAGATTGACCAGCACTTGCTTTATCCTTGTATTCTCTAGGATAGGCCCAAAGAATAAGTGGTAGTTTGTTTTTCTGGGTTTTATCGTAACCAACAGGTAGATATAAGGTTCCGGAAAGATCTAGGCTGTCGTATCTTTTGTATTTTACAACTTCTTTGTGAACATTCTGAATACTTTTAAAAGGGTTGTCAAAAGAAGTAATTTGCTTTAGGCTATTTTTCTTATTTATATTTCTCAAATAAAAATTAGGATACTCAGTTGCAGATTCAATACGAACTAAAAAGATTCCTTTTTCAATATTAACAGCATCGTAAATATTTTCCAGCTTATTGGTGTAACTCGATTGATAGACTCTAGTAGTTTTTTCAGCAGCAATGTTGTACTTGTCAATAAAAGGAAACTGCCCTTTTTTTGAATAACCTTGACCAATTAGATATACATGTCCTTTATCAACTTTTAGTACATTTTTCCCTAAGCTGTTTTTTGATAATACAAAATTTCCAGGATCATTGTACCGATCTTGATAATTTCTATCATCAATAATTTTTGGTTGTTTAGAATTGTCTGAGGGATTAAAAAGATACGATTTGGTGTTTCTAGTGTTCCACCAATAATCGCTAGCAATTGCTAAATCATCACTACTCCAAGTAATTTCAGAAAAACGTTGCTTTAGTTTAATTAGAGATTGGGGAGCTGAAGTAAATGGGGCAGAGAGTTCAAATAGTTCATCTCTGTAAGAAACTTCATTTGCGGGGTCTCCACCATCAAGAGCCTCACACCAATAAATTGTTGATGGTTTGTCATTTCTCCAACCAATATTTCTTTTGCCTTTTTTACAGGACATAAATCCTTTAGGTAGTACTTCAATTAACGGACTAGCATTAAAATCCTTTATTTTTTCTCCTTTAGTGTTGTAGATATTGGTTGTGTAAGGAAATCTATAGTAGGGTACCAAATAAGAAAAAGGTCTGCTTATAATGGACAGTAAAACAAAATTTCCGTCTGGGGAAAATGAAATTGATCGATACATAGCAGTTGGCGCCCAACTTTCTTGCTTTCCATTTAAGTCAATTCGTTTTAGCTCCGATAGTGCAAGTTGTTCGAAATTAAATTCGTCATCTTTGTTTTTTAACAAATCTTGATAGGTTCTATTTTGTGCTTTCTCACCATTACTGACAGAAATAGTGGGGCCAGTTGGAACTGCAATTTTAGTGTCAATAAGAGGTTTTCTCGATGGTGGTAGAAATTTAACAATAAAGCCAGATCCATCTTTTATCCAAGTGAAAGGTGAGCCCATGTTCGCATTTAAAACACCTTTTGTTAATTGCACAACTTTAGCGGTTTCTATGTCTAAGTACCAAAGCTCAACACCAGTATTTGAGGTATTAGTGAAAGCTATTTTGGATTGATCTTCAGACCATCTGAAATTTGAAAGCCGAGCATTTTTAGGAAGCCCTTCGATAGATTGAATTACTTCACTTGAGGTTTTTTTGATTTTAAGGTTAGTGAAATAGTATTGTCTGCTTGAAATATTAGTAACTGGATTTATTCTAAGTCCAGCTAAACGAACTTCATTTTCTGAAAGTTCAGCAATGCTTCCATAACTGTCTCTAAACCTTAATAGAATATTTTCGCCTTTGTCATCAATAATTACTGATGGAGCGGGTTGAGCATTTGCTAGTTCTAAAATCTCCTTTGGAGGAAGCTGGTAATTTAGATTCTCTTGTCCAGTGCTGAGAAAACTGGCAGATAACAATAAAGTGATAAGAATAATATTTTTCATAAATATGATTAGTAGTTTATACTTGAACAGCTAAAATACAAACATCATCGATTTGTTCAAGATCCCCTTTCCAGGATTTAAATTCATTTTGTAACTCTTCTTTTTGAGAAGGAAAAGATTTTGAAGCGTTTTTAAGTAGAAACTTTTTAAAGTTATTGTATTTGTATTTTTTTGATCTTTTACCTCCAAATTGATCTGCAAATCCATCCGAGAAAAGGTAGATTTGATCCCCGGAAGTTAAACTGATTTCTTTCGAAGTGAAATTTAGATCTTTGTAACTTTTCCCAACACTTTGCCGATCAGCATCTAACTCGTCAACTTCGTTTTTTTTATTTTTTATAATGTACATTGGGTTATTTGCACCGCTAAACATGAGCTGGTTAGTTTTTTGATTTAACCTGCATAACGCAATATCCATTCCGTCCTTAATATCAGAATTTCCCTTTCCCATTTGTTTAATTATAAGCTCTTTGGTTTTGTCCAAAATGGAATTGGTATCGGAGAGCAGGTGTTCATTTACCGCACTGTTGAGAGCATTATTGCAAACCACACTAACCATAGCTCCCGGAACTCCATGTCCAGTGCAATCAGCAACAGCAAAATAGATGTATTCTTCTTTTTTATGTATCCAATAGAAATCACCAGAAACTATATCTTTAGGTTGATAGTAAACAAAGTAGTTGTTAAAGTTGTTAGAGATCGCATCTTCTGTTGGAAGTATGGCGTTTTGTAATCGTTTTGCATAGGTAATGCTATCGGTTATGGCAATATGTTTTTCTTCGATTTGTTCTTTTTTTATTTTAAGATCCTTTCTAGTGAGTTCTAAATTTTTTAGTGCTGTTGTTTTCATGGTTTCGTAAACAGAAACAACAAGTAGGGTAATAAGAATTAGACCAACATATACTGAAATGTAAAAGAAGTCAAGGAATGATTTGTTGAAATTTATTGTTAAGACTATTCCATTTGCCTTAAGTAGTCCAAAAGTGAGTACTGTTAAACTGCATATGATTACCCAAAGCCATACAATTTTCTTGTTCATCATTAATGAGGCTGTCATTGGAACAATAATGAACCATGGGGTCACTGGCGAATCGATTCCACCAGAAAAATAGGAACAAAACAGAACAGGTAAAAAGCAAAAGATGATGTATAAATTAGAGATGAGCTTTAAATCTGTTTTTGTTTTAAAAAGTAGCGATAAACCCAAAAGAGCAATGGTGTCTAGGGTCATCACATAAACACCATGTTTAAACCCTATTAACAAACTAACAATTACATATAATAAGGCAAAAAGACTGGTGATAAGGCAAGCAGAACATGCAAATCTAGCCTGCTGCTTAAAATCATTTGTTGCATCTTTGTTGTACTGTTTTGTGAAAAATTGTAATAGGGCAATCAACATTATTTTCGTATTAGCTTAATAATTCTAGCCAGAATTTTAGCGATAAAAATAGTAAATCTTGCCCATAATGGAATTTCTTTCTGCCAAGGTAAACCTCTTGCGTAGTTTTTTTTGTCTTTTCTCCTAAGAACACTTAACAAAAAAGGTTCGTGAAGATCCCATATTTTACATAATTTATGCTTGGTTTTTGATTGGGTGATAATGCAATTCACTGCTCTTCTGGCGGCTTCATTAGCACCTTCCATAGTAGCTAAATCTGTGTTGGTGCGAACATAATCAGATGCTAGAAATAGATTGCCAACACCAGTAAATGCCTCCGGTCTAAGAACCCAAGTATTCACTTTGTTTATAAGTAGAGGTTCTTTGTTGATGGTTTTAAAATGGGTGTGCATCTCATTAAAACGTTGACCCCAGTTGGGTTGAGGCATATAGTTTTGCTTGATTTGTTGTTCTATTGATCTTTCATGATGAGTGTGGGTGATTTTTTCAAACTCAATACTTCTATCTAGATAAACATGTTCTAGCATATCGTCTGTAAGAATAGTTTTATCTGGTGTATTTACACTTTTGCAGAGCTGATTCCAGGTTTCCTTTTTAATTTCATCAATATCACACTCACTTGCTTTTTTTCCATTCAATCCTTCTTTAAACCAATCAGAAATATCAACTGAGATGATGTCTTTTACTTTTCCATTTCCATAATCTTTTAGATCGAAATCATCCCAAAATTGCTCCTGTGAGATTGAAGTTAGTGCCCATTGAGTGTCTGAGTGAATGATATGCCCCTTGTTAATGGGTGTTTTTTTATTAATAAAAAATTGAATTCCATTCATCCAATTAACAGAACTGCTAAGTGCCTGTATGTTTCTAAAGGTTGCATCTGCTTTAAGCATATCATCGTCAATTAACTCTGCAAATCGCTCAACTGGAATAGCAGAGATATAATAATCAGCTTTATGCAAGGAAGTTTTATTGTTTGTTGTAATTTCTACCGATTGAATGTTGTCTTTGGCAACATTAAATTTATTCACGCTTGAATTGAAGTTGTATACTAAACCTTTGGATTTTAGGTAGTCTAGCCAAGGGTCTATCCAAACATCATTTGTGGGGCCATTTAATAATCTGTCAGTGGCAACACCATCAAATGGGTTAAGGGTGTCAAAAATTAATTGCAGAAAAATATCTCCAACAGTTTTAGTGCTAACCGTTTCTGCTTTAGCGGCAACTAATGATCGAGTTAATCCTAGAACAAATAACTCTCTGTAGGCATCGCCTCTTTTTGGATTGTCGGCATCAAGAAATTCCCACCAGCCAATTTTTTCATAAACTTCTTTTCTTCTCTCATAACTAGATGTCATTAGTTGCCAGATTCTATTCACGAAAAATTCAATATCATCAAGATCAAGTCCTGTGTTTTTATCAAAAATCCCTTCAATAGCCGCTTTAAGGTCTTTTTTTGTTGTTGGGAAATGATTAAGAGCAACAATGGGTGGTTTTCCATACCTAGTAATCATAACAGAATAGGTTTCTACAAGATTGTCAAGGACAGTTTTTCCTTTGTAGGGTATTCTGGACATAATATCTGTTATGTGCTTGTAGAAACCAGGGAAAAAACGAAATCCATGTTCACCCGGAAGTGGAAGTCTTCCATTTTCTGCTGAATTAGGAACAGGAATGCTTCTAGCTTTTCCACCAGGAATGGTTTCTTGCTTTTCAAATACTTCAACTTCGAAATTTCTCTCAATTAATTCGTGAGCTGCACTTAGGCCTGCAACACCACCTCCAAGAATTATTACTTTCATTGATTAGGGGTTATCTATAAGTTAAGGGTTATATGAAATTAATTATAAATATATAGCTTAAAGCCGTAATATTTAATTGTAGGTCGCTAAAAAATCAAAATATTGTTTCTCCATTTAAGTCTGTAGTTAATACTTCGCTTAAATAATCTAAAAATGGCAAAATAATTTTAAATTCATTTTTCAGCCATTTATTAAAATTTGGATGTAGTAATTTGTGCTCATCTATTTTTTGAGAAAAAATAAATTGTTTGAATCTTAGGTACTCAATTGAAGGGTGATTTTTGTTAAATCCTTTTGGACAAGTTTTAAGTTTTTCTCCTTGTAGTTTGTTCCAGCTATTGGTAATCGATTTTTTTTCAACTACTTCGATAAAATCATCACCAGCAATTTCTATCTCTTTTCTTATGCGAAGTAAATCATCTTTATTAGGAGCCCAAAAACCAGTAGCTAAAAATGAATTTCCAGGCTCAATATGAAGATAATAGCCACCCCTAAAAAGAGGTTTTGTTCTATGGAATGCAATCCCAAAATGATTTTTATAGGGAGTTTTGTTTTTTGAAAAACGAATATCTCTATAGATTCTAAAAACCTTAACACTATCTAAATTATTCTCCTTTTTTAGATCTTGAAAAAGGGAGTTGGAGAATTCTTGAACAATCTGTTTAGAAGCATCATGTAAATGTTTGTTTTTTTTAAACCAATCTCTATTGTTGTTTTGTTTTAACAACTTTAAAAATGTAAACACTTCTTTCTCTAGCATTTGTTGAGTTTAATTTTGAAACTTTAATCTATTTTGCTTGATAATGCGGGTTTTTTGTACATAGCCAAGACAAGGCTGATTAATAATAATGTTAGCCCAGGAACTTTGTACCTAACCAAACCTCCGATTACCGGACAGGTTAAGCCAATAATTGCATAAAGTTGAGCAACAAAAACAATATTAAATAAAAAGGCATTTAAATTTTGGTTGTTGAATTTTAATTTAAATAGTATTACTAAAAGACAAATCAAGATGCAAAGATTTTCTATAGAGCATAGAATAAAAAAAACGGATTTATTTTCAACAAAAAAAGGTTTAGTAAAAATTGTTAAAATAGCTTTTGGAATAATTAATAATGTACTACTAAGGTTAGTTGATATTTCATCAATAGGGTAGTAACTATTTGCTTTTGGAAAACTATCTAAGAAATAACAAGTAAATAAGGAGTCTGTTTTTATAGGTTGAGAATTAAAACCATTATTGAAATTTTGATAATACAATCCAGGCTTAATTGTTATAAGTTGAGAATCTTTATTGGAATTAATTTTTTTCTCTTTTTGTTTTATTAAAACATTTTTATCAAAACGTATTAATTCATAGTTGTTGTTTTTTTGTGGTTTTAAGAAAAAATAACCTCCTTTAGCAATACGAACCTGTTCATTTTGTTTTTCTTTGAGCCTATTTAGTACTGAAAATTTTGGGTAAAAAGTTTCTATAACAAATAAACTTCCAACTGCAATTAATGCAAAAAGTCCATATTTCAATAGAGTTTGTTTTTTTGAAGTTGTGTTGATCATAAAAACAATGCTTATTGGAAGTATAATTAGAGCTATGTAATATTTTGTAATAAATAAAAGCAAAATAGATAGTCCAAAAAATAAGATATACTTAGGGCGCCATTTATTTTCATCTTTTAGTTTAAAAATGCAATAGATTAATACTCCCATTCCAAGAGTGATTAACCCTTCCTTTAAAATGCCTGAAGACCATAACAAAATTGAGGGGGTAAGAAAAATTACATAATAGAGCAATTTTTTAGCATTTCCGCTAATTAAAGATGAATAGGATTTAAAAAGTAATATACAGCCAATAAGAGAAAGAAAACACATAAATACAACATGAACACTAATGTTGCCAAATGAGAAAATCCTAACAATGGCATTGAATTTTGTGATAGTTCTATTGTTGCTAAAAGTACTTGAGCCTGTAGAGGTTAACTCTGCATATTTTTCTGATTGATACTTCCAATGTTTGGTATTTTTAAGGTAGCGGTTTAATTCCTCTTCATGAAAATAATATCCAGTAATAAGTTGTAAATAATCAAGAGGATTTTCTTTTAAAGTCTCATGGATGTATTTACTGTCGTTAAAGTATTTGTAGATGTCGGCATTTTTTTTATCTGAGTAATGGTTTGAATAGATAAAGTTTAGCGTTAACCCAGCTAAAATTTTAAGTAGAAAAAATAAAATGATTAATCTTTTCGATAAATAATCAGTAGAAAATATTTTCCATTTTAATATTAAAATACAAAAAGCAGCTATATAGATTATGCAAAGCGCAATTGCCATCATGTTAGTTTGAGAAATTAAATATAGCTTGAATAAAAAGATTTATTAAAATATAATGTACCATATTTTATGTTGTGGTATTATACAAGTAAATTTAACCTTAAAATTATGCTTAGAAATATTTCTTTTTTACCTTTTATTGTACTTGTAGTTGTTGGGCTATTTTTTAAATTTATGCATTGGCCTGGTGCTGCTTTGGTTGTTGTTGGATCATTATTTCTTTTGTCAATAAGACTACTTGCCCTGTCATTTACTCAATTGAAATTACAATCCAAATTAATTCAAATTGTAAATCCTGTATTGGGTTGTGTTTTTGTTTTGAGCTTCGTCTTTAAGCTCATGCATTGGCCAGGGGCAAATATTCTTCTTATTTTATCTTTTTCGGGAATTTCATTGTCCTTGTTAATTTTTGCTTTTAAAGAAAAAAAACACTTTTTAGGGGTTTTCCCTGTTTTGTTTGCTTTTGTTTTAATGAGTGCTCTATTTAAAATTTTACATTGGCCGTACTCGACAGATTTGCTGTTGTTGAGTTTTTGTGGTTTTGCTGCTTTAGTACCTGTTTTTTCTGCTTTTAGAGCATATAAGCAAAAGAATGATTCGAAAACTTTAAGTACTCATCTATTTGCGGTTTCCTTATTGTCTTTATGCTACTTTTTAATGGAGTTGTATTTGGTGATTTTCGAAGGTGGATTAGCGACAGGGGCAGCAATTCATCGTTTAATAATCATTTTTTTACTATTATTTGTTTTGCTTGTTGTTGGTAATGTTATTCGTAAAAAAGATTTAAAAAGTGTTAATCAGAAAGATTTTAATTTTTTACAATTTTTGGGAGTTTCCTATATGATTTTATTGGTTATTCAATCGCTAATTTCAGCAAGCTAGCAGTTTTTCCCTAGTTTTCCTGCAATAAACCCTGTGGTCCATGCTGCTTGAAAATTATATCCCCCAGTGATGGCATCTATATCTAATACCTCTCCAGCGAAAAATAAGTTCTTTATATATTTGCTTTCCATGGTGTTGAAATTAATACTGTCTAGACTTACTCCTCCACATGTAACAAACTCTTCTTTGAAAGTTGTTTTCCCTTTTACTTGATAAATGTCATTCGCAAGAGTATCAAGTAGCTTGTTGGTTGATTTCTTACTTAATTCATTCCACTTAGTATTAACCATTATGTTGCTTTTAGATAGTAAATGTAGCCATAGACTTGCTGGAAGGTTAAATAGTTTTGTGGAGCTTACTTTTTTTTGAGGATTTTTGGAAATGGTGCTTTGTAATTGATCTAAAATAAGTTGGTTGTTTGAGTGATTAGTCCAATTGATTTGAATTTTGAAATTGTAGTTGAATTGATTTAAAATTCTTGCACCAATGGAGGATAATTTCAAAACAGCAGGGCCGCTCATTCCCCAATGTGTAATAAGAATTGGACCATAGGAATTGAGTTTGGTGCTTTGAATTTTTACAATAGCATTTTTAACTGAAACTCCCATTAATGAACTAATGTTGTTTTTAGGAATATTGAAAGTAAATAAAGAGGGTACAGGTGGAATTATTGAATGACCCAATTCAGCCAGCCAGTTGAGTCCATTGATTTTGGGACTTCCTCCAGTGGCAACAATAACATGGGTAAAGGATTCTTTATTGCCATTTGAGAAAGTGATTTCAAGATTTTTAGATCTTGGAGAAATTGCGATTACACCATTTTGAATTTTAATGTCAATTCCTAATCTTTTGGTTTCGTTAAGTAAGCAATTAACAATACTTTCAGATGAATCACTTTTTGGAAATACTCTATTGTCTTGTTGAGTATAAAGTGGGGTGTTTCTATTTTCAAACCACTTTATGGTGTCTTTTGTGCTAAATAGGTTAAAAGCTTTTTTAAGTTTTTTACCCCCTCTTGGGTAGGCTTTGGAGAGTTCACTTATAGAGTCGCATCCATTGGTTACATTACATCTTCCGCCACCTGAAATTTTGACTTTTGCAAGTAGTTTTTTTGATTTGTCAAATAACGTTACATTGGAATTTGGATAGTTTACTTTAACATGAATTGCTGAAAAAAAACCAGCGGCTCCACCTCCAATTACTGCAACCTTCATTAGTTCAGTTAATTATGAAAGACTTTGAAGATGTCAATTAATATTTTTTCTGGAATTAATCCTCTTTCATGGTTATGCATTTCTTGAATTACTTTATTTATAGCTTCTTCTCTTAAACCTAGTAAAAAGCCTGCTTTTTTTAAATGGGAAAGTTCTTTTTTATCTAGTTCAAGGTCAACATTTGCCAGTAAAACTAATCTTTGGAACTGAAGAATTCTATGAGGTTCTAATTTAGGAGGGGTAAATTCAATATATTTTTTAAAAATATCATCTAGTTCTTGGTTAGAAATACCAAGAGTTTTGGCAATAATTACTAAAAATTGATATTCTTCATCTCGAACTTCTTTATCGACTCTAGAAAGCTTTATAAGTTCTTTAAGTAGGCTAAGTTTTTCGTTCATTTTTTCTTTTATTGGGTTAAAAAAATTCAACGGGTGAATATATTAAAAGTTTCCAACTTTGGTTGATGTACTTTTTTAAAACATAAGCTTATGTAATGAGTTTTGTAATGTAGAATTAGAAATAAAAAAAAGCCTGATTAATTAATCAGGCTTTTAAAATTTGAAGTAATATCTATTTAAGCTTTTTTTGGATACTCTTTATCAATCCATTTTGAGTTTTTAGATTCACCAAGAATGGTAACATCTTTGACTTTTTTGTATTCTTCAACAGCCTGCATCATTTCTTTTCTTGTATCTCTTCTAAGCTTAATGCCGCTGTTTGTTCCTTTGTTTCTTACTTCTAAATAATAACCATCTTTCAGGTCTGTCGGTCTTGTTGGAGGTCTTCCCATAATTGTATTTATATAAATCAAAAAAAGATTCCAATACAATACTGATAATAGCAGTACTGTGATGAAATCTTAAAATTGATCGTGATTATCTACTGCAAACTTACGATTTCTTTCTGATATAACGTAATTTTCCTGGTAATTATTTTATCTGTTGGTTATTGAATCCTTATTTTTTCACCAATTTTTAGAATTTTTGATGGTTTTATGGTGTTTAATTTACAAATCTTATTTAATGAAATTCCATATTTTAGGGCAAGTCCGTAAAGCGTATCACCGCTTTTAATTGTATGGTATTTTACTGAGGATGAATAAACTCTTCCATACTTTTTAGCATAGCTAAATGTGTTTCTATGAATAAATAAATTCTCAGAAAATAAACAGTTGTTTTTGAAATCAAAGATAAGTTCTGGATCTAGTGCATTTCCATAGAAACGCACCTCAAAATGTAAATGAGGGCCAGATACTCTTCCAGTAGCTCCACCTTTGCCAATGTATTGGCCAGCAGTAATTTGTTGATTGGTTGATACTTTTATTTTCCTAAGATGGGCGTAGAAGGTTTCTAATCCATTGTAATGACGGATAATAACAAGGTTGCCATAACCACCACTGTTGTACTTGGCATATCTTACAATGCCATCAAAGGTGCAAAAAATGGAGTCACTATTATTGAACCCTAGGTCAATTCCTCTATGGTATCTTTTTCCTCTGGGACCAAATCTAGAATTGGTTTTTCCAGGGGAAGGGAGGCTGTAATTAGGGTGTTGTTCATCTACAACGCATAACCAAATACTGTCTTTAATAACCGATAAGTCGTTGTTAATGACATAGGGTTCGTAGTTGTCCCATGGTTGAGTGATTTTATTGTTAAATTCTTGATTAATAAAGCTGTCTAGTTCAGGGTTTAGTATTCCATCAAAATTTAACATGAATAGATATTCCCAGCTTTTGTTATTGTAAACTACTATTGAATCTTTTTCAATTAAAAGCGTGTCAATAATTTGTTTGGTTTGGCTTTTTACAGAAAGCGATAAAATGGATAGTATGATGAATACATAACTTCTCATTGGATATATCAATTGGGAGTGAAAACGTAATTATGATAGTTCTTGTTTTTCCTTCTGATGTTTACTATATCTCCTTTATTGTCAATTGAATAGGATTTATAATTTAAAGTTTTCATTAAATTAAAAATATTATTTTTGTCTTGGCTTGAATTTTCAAGTATATCATCACTTATTTCCATGATAAAAGTAGGGTGGAATCGATGGATGGTTTTAGTCATTCCCAGGATTGCATTGAGTTCTGCTCCTTCAATATCTAATTTAATTAGATCGATTTTAGGAACGTTGTTCAATTTTACAAAATCATCTATTTTAATAGCCTTAACTGTTTCTTTTTCTCCAGATTCTTGTGAGTGTCTATAGATGGATGACATTCCTTTATTTTTTTTATTGGAAATAAAAAGTTCTAAATCTATATTTTTATCATATACAGCCTGGTCAATTACTGTTATGTTTTTAAGGTTATTGTTAGTGATGTTTGTATTTAAAGTTTCTCTAATATTATCAACTGGTTCAAAAGCGAATACTTTGCCATTTTCTCCAACCAATTTGGATCCAATAAGTGTATAAGCACCAATATTTGCTCCAATATCCAAAAAAACAGCTCCTTTTCTAAGGTTCTTTTTTAAGAAATTAATTCCGTTGATATCCGAATAATCTAAAAAGTATATTTGCTGTTGAATCCAGTCGCATAGCTCTACTTTAAGTTTTAGATTACCATCATATGTAGTGTTTATTACAATAGTATCAAAAATACTTTTAGGAGAAATAAATCGTTTATATAGACCAAAATAATGCTTACGAAGAGGTTTTATTTTTAAAACAAGCTTTAATATGATGGCTAGAAGCTTCAAAATTTAATGTTTTGAGTTGTTTGCAAAAATAAATTTTAATTTGAAATGCTTTTAAATGTGTAAAATAATCGTTTAGGAATTCTGGTAGCTTTCCAATAATCCACCTTAATACTTTATTGCTTTTAAAATATTGATTGTATATTAATCAAAAATTCTAAACTAATGAAAAATTTATCAATTACCCTTATCGCTATTTTTTCTATTTTTTCTTCCATTATTGCTCAAAAAAAAGTTGATTTAAATGTTGATAAAACACAATTTTTAATTGTAGAAAACAATCCTGATAAAATTGTTGTTAGCTCAACTATAAAAGAAATTGATTTTAAAATTGTTAAAAATCAATCTGACACTTATTCTTCAATTCATATCCCAAGTTTTGTTACCAACCATCAGAAGGGTAGACCAGATTTACCAACACTAAACAAATTGATAGATATTCCTTATGGATCATCTGTTCAGGTTAATGTAATTTCATTTGTAGAAGAAGAAATTATTCTTTCAGCAAATCAGTTAAATAGAATATCCCCTGCTCAACCATCTATTTCAAAATCTGTTGATGTTTCTAAGGTTCCTTTTTATCTTAATGAAAACCTTTATGCTACTGATGCTTTCATTGAGCCTTCATTAGCAAAGGTTGTTCCTTTAGGAAAAATGAGAGGACATCAGCTTGGAAGGTTAGAGCTATGTCCCTTCAAGTATAATCCTGTTACTGGTGTCTTGAAAGTGTATTCCGAGCTCACGATTGAAGTCGTTTTTAATGGTGCTGACCACGCATTGACAAAGCAGATTCATCAAAAAAATAAATCTTCTCATTTTAACTCTTCATTTGGGAAGCTGATTAATTCTAGCCAACACCAACAAAAAGATATGCTTACTACTTATCCTATTAAGTATGTAATTGTTGCTGACCCTTCTTTTCAAGCTGCTTTGCAACCACTTGTAGAATGGAAAACAAAAAAAGGTTTTACGGTTATAGAAGCATATACTAATGATCCTGCAGTTGGAAATACTACAGCATCTATTAAATCATATCTACAAGGGCTTTACAACGCTGGAACTGCAACTGATCCTGCACCCTCATATTTGTTAATTGTAGGTGATGTTGCTCAAGTTCCTTCTTTTAGCGGAACTACTGGAAATCATGTTTCTGATCTATTTTATTGTGAATACGATGGTGGTGGAGATTTTTATCCCGAGCTTTATTATGGTAGGTTTTCAGCAACTAATGTGGCTCAGGTTACCAATATGGTAGATAAAACATTAGAATATGAGAAATACCTTTTTGCTGATCCTTCTTTCTTAGAGCATGCTGTTATGATTTCTGGAGTAGATGCTTCTATGGCTCCAACTTACGGAAATGGTCAAATAAATTATGGGAATACGTATTACACCAATTCTGCTCATAACATTATCTCTCATACGTATTTGTATCCTGCCTCTGGAAATAGTTCAGCTCAGATTCTTCAAGATGCAAATAATGGATCTTGTTTAATAAACTATACTGCTCATGGATACTCTGCCGGTTGGGGAGATCCATCTTTTACCTGTACTGATGTCTACAACATGACAAATGACCACAAGACCGCATTAATGATTGGTAATTGCTGTCAGTCCAATAAGTTTGACGATCCAGAATGTTTTGGTGAGGCGCTGTTAAGAGTTCAGAACAAGGGTGCTATTGGTTATATTGGTGGTTCTAATAATACCTACTGGAATGAGGATTATTGGTGGGCAGTTGGAGCTGGGTCTATTTCTGTTAATCCTGTATATTCTCCAACTGATTTAGGTGTCTATGATAGAACGTGGCACGATAACGGAGAGCCTTATTCAGAGTGGCATGTTACTAATGCTCAGATGATGGTGGGAGGGAATCTTGCCGTTACCCAAGCTGGAGGATCTGAGGAATATTACTATGAAATCTACCATCTTATGGGTGATCCATCATTGATGACTTATTTTGGAATCCCCTCAGCCATGAATGTATCGCATATGTCTGCTGTTCCTGTGGGAACATCAACACTCACTGTTATGGCTGAACAAGATGCTTATGTAGCAATTTCTATGAATGGTATTTTACTTGATGCTCAATTAACTGACCCTTCAGGTGCTGTTACATTGAGTTTTCCAGCTTTTTCATCACTAGGTTCGGCTGATCTTGTAATAACAAAACAAAACAGGCAACCATACATTGGTAGTGTTCAGGTGATCAACACCAATGCTCCTTTTGTAGCTTATGATTCTCATGTTAATCTTGATGCAACTGGGAATAACAATGGATTGGTAGATTATGGGGAGCTAATTGAAATGGATGTTACTTTAAGTAATTTTGGAATGATGGATGCCAATGGTGTTACAGCCCAGCTTTTAAGCTCTAATCCTAACATAACTATTGTTGACGATAGTGATGTTTGGGGAACTATTTCTGCAAGTGCATCACAGATGATTTCCAATGCTTTCTCGGTTTCAATTGCCAATGATATAACCGATTTAGAAACAATTAATTATGAAATTGTTGTTTCTGATAATAATTCGAACTCTTGGACTTCTTATTTTTCCATGATTGCTCATGCTCCTTCTTTAGAGATAGGTGAGTTAACGGTTGATGATGCATCTGGTAACAATAATGGAAGAATTGAGGCGGGTGAAACGGTTAATTTCTTATTGCCTTCAAATAACAACGGATCAAGCTCATGTACTTCTTTAACAGGAACCTTAACTTGCTCTAGTTCTTATGTTACTATTACCAATAGCTCTGTTTCTTTTGGAACTCTTGCTGCAAATACAAATGATGTAGGTAGCTTTGAAGTTATTGTTGATCAGTCAACTCCTTTTGGAGAGCTTCTTGAGTTCACCTATCTTCTCGAAGATGGAGCTTACAGTCAGACAATAACATTTACTGAAGTTTCTGGTTTATTTTCTGAAGATTTTGAAACTGGAGATTACAATCAGTTTAATTGGAATTTAATTTCCTCTTTCCCGTGGTCTATTGACCAAAATGAGGTTTATGAAGGTTTGTATTCTTCTGTTTCTGCAAATATTAGCGACAATCAAACTTCTACAATGGAAATTGATATTGATGTGCTTTCTGCTGGTGAAATTAGCTTTATGAAAAAAGTTTCTTCAGAATCAAATTATGATTTTTTGAAGTTTTACATTGATGGGCAATTGCAGGGGGAATGGAGTGGTGAAGTAAATTGGTCAGCAGAAACTTTTTCAGTAGCTGCAGGTCAACATACTTTTACTTGGGTATACTATAAGGATGCATCAGTAAGTGATGGTGCGGATGCTGCATGGGTGGATTATATTTTATTTCCTCCTATGAATAGCACTGTTGAGTTAAAAGAAAATCTTTCTTTTTCTGACTTGACTATTTTTCCTAATCCAACTAGTGGGATAACAACCATTGAATTCAATTCTCTTATTGATTCTAAGGTGAATGTGCTATTATATGATTCTAAAGGTAGCTTAGTAGCTATTGAAAAAGAAAATATTAACATTGGAAGTAACAATAGAACAATTGATTTGAGTGCAGTATCTCAAGGGTTGTATTTACTAACTATTTCTGATGGGTTTAATTCAGTTTCTAGGCAATTGATGGTTAAAAACTAATAGATTTTACAGCTTTATTTCAGTTTTTAGTTTTAATATTTGTTAACATTTTTCAGTAGATATATTATATTTTAAATGTAAAATCGATTAGATTTAGTCTGTAAATTTCTACTATGAAATTGAAATTAAATCTTATCATAGGTCTATTTTTTTTGATTGTATCTGCCTATGCTCAATCTGGTAAAATTAAAATTTCTGGCTCGGTTTTAGATTCACTCTCATCAGAGCTTTTATATGGTGTTAATATACTAATTGACGATACTATTGGAGTAATAACCGATTTTGATGGTAATTTTAGTTTGACAGTTCCGTCCAATAGTAAAAAAATGAGGGTGTCATATGTTGGATACGGCACTAAAATCATCTTACTTGAAGAAGGTGTTAATCAACAATTAAATATTGTTTTAAAGGAATCTCACAATGAATTGGATGTAGTTGTAGTTTCTGCATCTAGATTTAAACAGAAATTAGAGGAGGTAACTGTTTCAGTAGATGTAATTAATGCTAGAATAATAGAAAGTAAAAATTGTGTTACCCTAACAGACGTACTTAAAAATGCGCCAGGGGTTCAAATTACCGATGGTCAGCTCAATATTCGTGCTGGTAGTGGTTGGAGCTATGGTGCAGGAAGCAGAGTATTGGTTATGATAGATGATATGCCATTGCTTTCAGCTGATCAGGGAGAAGTTCTCTTTAATATGGTGCCATTAGAAAATGTTGAACAAGTAGAAATCATCAAAGGTGCTTCATCTGCATTATATGGATCTTCTGCATTAAATGGTATTGTTAATGTTCGATCTAAAATTCCTGGCTCTAAACCTGAAACACATATCAGTTATTTTCATGGTTTTTGGGATGCACCAAAAAATCCAAGTATTAAATGGTGGGGAGATAGTACTCGATGGAAAAGAGGATTAAATTTTACGCATTTAAGAAAAATTGGAAAATTAGATCTTTCCATTTCTGGGTCTCATTTTAATGATATGGGCTTTATTAAAGAAGGGGTAAATGAGCAAACACGATTCGTTCTTAATACAAGATACAATTTCAATAAAGTTACTATAGGTTTAAATGCCAATTACATGCATAGAAGTAATGGCCAATTTGTGATGTGGTCTTCAGATTCTACCGCATACACTCCACTTGAAGGAACTATGCTTATTAATTTTGGTAGTAGATTTTACATCGACCCATCAATAGTATATCTTGGAGAATATTCAAAACATACCTTAAGAAGTAGAATTCTTTCTAGAAATGTATATTATGATTATGAGGATTCTACATTGATTAAATCCTTGTTAACCTACAATGAATATCAGCATCAGTATAAGAAGAAAAATACTTCTATTACTAGTGGTGTTGTGGCAACTACTTTTATGGGAGAAACCGGTTCTTATGCGGATAAACCTCTTCAAGGTGTTAACTACAGTTTTTATAGTCAATATGATCAAAAATTTGGTGATTTTAATTTTTCAACTGGTGCTAGGTATGAAATATTTGACTTAGATACCATAAATATTTCTAGGCCAGTTTTTAGAGGTGGATTGAATTATGAATTGGTTGAGGGTTTAAATTTCAGAACCTCTTATGGACAAGGTTTCAGATTTCCTTCAATAACAGAGATGTTTATGCAAGGTGATATTGGTCCAATTAATCTTTACAGAAATCCAAACCTTCAACCTGAATCTGGTTGGACTTCTGAGCTTGGTGTCAAAAAGGCATTCACTTTTTCTAATTGGAAAGGATACGTTGATTTAGTTGGTTTTGTAATGGAATACAACAATATGATGGAGTTCACATTTGGCGCTTGGGGAGACCCAGCAACCAATCAATTGGGGGGATTAGGTTTTCGTTCAATTAATGTTGGAAAAACCAGAATTTCTGGTTTTGAGTTCACTTTTAATGGTGAGGGTTCTTTAAATGATAAATGGGGATTTGGTGTGCTTAGTGGGTTTAATTTATCTAATCCTGTTTCGGTTTATCCAGATTCAATTTTTGTGTATGATCGTAATAATATGGGTTATACTTTTAACAATACTAGTTCCGACACTACTGGACATTTTTTGAAATATAGGTCTAGGGCATCTGCTCGTTTAGATGTTGAGCTTTCGTATAAAAAAAGAGTGTCTATAGGTTTTTCTTATCAGTATAATTCTAAAATGAATAATATTGATGGTGTGTTTACATCAATCATTTTCAATTCACCCCTTGGTTATGACTTAGGGATTAACAACTCAATGGAGAAATACAATAAAGGCTATCACTTGGTTGACTTTAGAGTTCGTATAAAATTGTTGAAATCAACAACTTTGGCATTAATGGCAGAGAATTTATTTAATGAAGAGTACTTAATTCGACCGGCTAATTTTGGTTCTCCAAGAACTTTTATGGCTCAGCTAAAAGTTGATTTTTAGCTTTTTAAATCCATTTTCCTTTTATCATTACCCTTTCTATATTGTTTTCTCCAAAAGAATAGGGAATAAAGTTGTAAGAAGAAATGTCTTCAGTTACAATTAAGCTTGCTAGCTTTCCTTTTGTAATGGACCCGGATTCGTTTTCAATTTCCATAGCTTTAGCACCCATGATTGTTGCCGCATTAATAGCCACTTCAGGTGTTATTTTCATGTTAATACATGCTAGTGAGACCACTAGATTCATGTTCCCGCATGGAGTTGAACCTGGGTTATAGTCACTTGCAAGAGCAAAAGGAACTTTGTTTTCAATTAATGTTTTCCCCTTAGCATAGGGAATGTTTATGAATAAAGAGCAAGAAGGTAGAAGGGTGGCGATAGTAGATGAATTTTTTAAAGCATCAATGTCTTTTTCGTTAAGCACTTCTAAGTGATCAACAGAAACTGCACCCATTTCAATAGCTTTTTGAATTGCTCCAATACTGTTAAATTGATTTACATGAACTTTTGGTTTTAAATTGTATTTGTTTCCTGCCTGAAGAATTTTTTCCATTTCAGCAACAGAGAAATAATTTTTCTCACAGAAAACATCTATGTAATCGGCTAGATTTTCAGAAGCAATAGCAGGAAGCATTTCATTGATAATTAGATCAATATATTGGCTCTTTTGCTGTTTGTATTTGGCTGGAAATGCATGTGCTCCTAAAAAGGTGGATTTAATTGGTAGGTTATACTTTTCTTTTAAAGATGCAATTACTCGAAGCATTTTTAGCTCACTTTCTAGGGTTAATCCATAACCACTTTTAATTTCTATTGCTCCAGTTCCCATTTGCATTACTTTTTCTAATCTTCTACTAGAGCTTTCCAATAGGTCATTAAATGGAGTTTTTTCAAGTTTATTGGCAGAGTTTAAAATTCCGCCACCTCTTTTAGCAATATCTTCATAGCTAAGGCCATTTATTCGATCTACAAATTCTGTTTCTCTAGTTCCAGCAAATACAATATGTGTGTGTGAGTCATTCCAAACAGGAAGAATACTTTTTTTATTTTCTAGGTTAATATGGTGGTCATAATTTTGACTTTCTAGTTTCAGCGAAGACATCTCTCCAAAATCTTTAATTAAACCATTTTCAACAATTAAGTATGCCTTTTTTATACAATTGAGATTTTGTTGTAAATCAACATTAAAATTTGGTTGTAGAGTTTGTATACCAATAAGCTCTTTAATGTTGGTGATTATAGATGTTTCGTTCATTTATTTGGAAATTATTGACGAATTTATAAAACTATTTAAGCTATTCATCCAATATTCTTGGTATATGCTAGATATATTGTTAAATTGGTATAGTAATTATGGAAGATATTCATTTAGAAAGAACATTAAAAACTCCTGAAGTACATTTTGTTTCATCCAAAGGTGAATTGGAAATTGGAGGAATCTCTATTCCTGAAAATACTGTTGATTTTTATCATCCTCTAATTTACTGGATTACCCAATACTCTTCTGAGCCATTAGAGCTTACTAAAGTTGTTGTTAAGTTTGAGTATTTTAATACTAGTTCCTCTGTTGTGATATTAAATATTTTCAGAATGCTTTCAGAAATTAAGTCTAAAGTTAAGATTGATTGGTATTATGAAAGTGATGATTCTGAGATGCAAGAGTTGGGTCAAGATTATCAAGCTATGCTTAAAGATGAACTTGAATTTGCTTTAATACCTATTGATTCTTTTTAATGATTCTTTCAATCTCAATAGCAAACTATTAACAACAACCTTCGTCTATAAGTATGATATGTTACCAATATATCAAAGCAGGAAATATGCTTTTCTAATTTAATAATATGGTAAATTGGGTTTTTATACTGATTATAGCACAAACCAGGATTTTATTTTAGGATTGAAGGTTAATGTTTCAAAGCAAATGTATATGATTTATATTCACGGTTTTAAAACCGGATATTTTTACGACCGTAGTTATGGTTCAAATAAATTAATTTTAAGATTTATCTTTATTGAAGAAATTCAGTAACATAACCCTAGAGATTTTTAGTCTCTTTTTTTTAACTGTATTGGCTACTCCATATTTAGCACAAGATTATTCTATTGAGAAACTAGATCTTACAAAACTCAAAGAGAGTGTATGGGGGCCTTATTTATTCAATGGTTTTCTTTATTATTCCAGTGATACAAAATCAAAGTCTTACAAATCTTCTAAAAATAAAGATGGCAGTAATTTTCATGATATTCATAGAGTACAAATTGATAAATACCATATTAAATCAAAGCCTGAAAGGTTGCCAAAAAACATAAATACGATTACTACTGATGGTCCTGTTTCATTTGACACAAAAGAGTCTAGTTTATACTTTACTAGATCAATGGATATTGAAAAAGAGTATTCAAATTTGGGTATTTTTATTTCCAAACTAACGAATGATACCTTTGCTAATCCGGTAAGTTTTGTATACAATAATATCACCTACAATGTTGGTCATCCGGCATTAAATGAAAAGGGTGATTTATTGGTTTTTGCAAGTGATATGCCTGGAGGATTTGGTAAATCTGATTTGTATTTTTGCAGTTTAGTTGATGGAAAGTGGTCAACACCTGTCTCACTTGGAGATTCCATTAATACTAGATTCAAAGAGTCTTTTCCTTTTTTGTATAAAAATCAGTTGTATTTTTCATCAGATAGAGACGGTGGAATTGGAGAGTTGGATATTTACAGGAGTTTTTATACAAACAATGGATGGTCATTTCCCGAATTATTAAATGCTCCTATTAACTCAGTAGCTAATGACTTTTCCATTTTTTTAACCAACGGATTGCAAGAAGGCTACATGTCTTCTGATAGAGGGGAAATGAAGAAAGATAAAATTCTTTTTTTTGAAAGGATAATTCCTAAACCTGAAAAATTTATTGAAGTTGAACCTGTTTTTTGTTATGATTTTAAAGACGAGAAATTTACAGGCTTAAAAGATGTTACCTATGAGTGGGAGTTTGGTGATGGACAAAAAGCTTATGGAAATCATGTGAATCATTGTTTTAATCGTATGGGGTCTTATAATGTTAGGTTGCACATTACCGATAATTATATAGATTTTACCTACAAAAATTTATATGTAGATACGTTGAATATTACAACAGAAAATAATCGACCTTATGTTGTATGTGATGTTTTTGAGGACAAATATGATTTTTATGTTGATTTTTTTTCATGTAATATTAAGTATGATCATTTTTATTGGTTGATTGATGGCCTGATTTATGAAGATGAAAAAATTAGTTTGCCTAAAACTGTTAAACAAGTTAAGTATGTTACTTGGCAATCTAATAAACCCCAACAGGCATTGGGAATAGTTAAAAAAGAGTTTAATCGATAGTTGAATTTGAAATTAATTTTAACAATAGCTTTTTGTTTTGTATTGAGTATAGTTTTCACTCAGCCTATTCCTGCTAATGAAGAGAATATACCTTTTCTAGTAACTTTTGGAAGTAGCGCAGATCCTTCTTTTGGTGATGATGATTATTGTCAGACGTTCTTTTTTAGTATTCCAGAGGACTATAAAAAACCTTTTTATATTCGGATTTTTGATCCAGATGTAGGTGGATTACATGATGAATTAAATAAAACTTCTTCATCGGGATTTAATACAGTTACTAAGTTTAGTTTATATGGTGGTGCTGGATGTATTTCTGAGGATGACTCTAGGAATATTGACCCTGTTGGTAAGTATAAAAGTGGAAATTTAATTGTTTCTAAATCTTTTAGTTCCTCATCATCATATGATGGAAAGTGGATTAGTTTAGGTCCATTTAATCCTGCAGAAGGTGAATTAGAACAAAAGTACTATGGATATGTTTTTAAACTTATTGCTGAAGGGATTAAGGGAGATGATGGCAATCTTTATAAATATTTTTTAAGCTCTCAATACAATAAAAATGTTCCTATTGAAGGTGGGAATTCTTTCACTTTTGAGTATTCTTTCAGATTACCCAATCAGCCTTTAGAGGTTAGTCATATATACCCATTTGTTAACGATAGGGTTGTTTCGGTAAAGCAATCTAATTTTGATTTGGATAACGGTGCTTTTATGAAGCTATTTTCTTCCGCAACTCTAGCGCATTCACTTGATGTGTCAGGAGATAATGAGTTTGCTGAAAGTTTATATTATGTGAAAGATTTAGAGAAAGGAAAGTCGCTTGATATTCAGTTTATAGTTAAAAAATCAAAAATAATTGCCAACAACAATTTAGTATTTTACATCACTAATCAATATGGTGAGTCGCTTCCGTTTTTTTCTATTCCCATTGGTGGGGTTCCTAAATATCAACCCAATGTGTCTATTACCCCTAAATCAAATTAATTTTGAATGTTTTAAAATTTATATGTCTAGTAATTTCCCTGCTATTTTTTAGGACCAATTGCTATTTTCAAGAATACAAGTTTCATCACATAGATCGAAAACAAGGTCTTAGTCACTCCTTTATTTATACGATAAATCAAGATGAAAATGGTTTGTTGTTTGTCGGAACTGGAGAGGGTGTAGGTGTTTACGATGGAAAGTCTTTTCAGATGTTTAATTCTAGAAACCGATTAGCAGAAGATTTTATTTCTAGTTCATTAAAAGACTCCAAAGGAAATATATGGTTTGGTCATAAACAAGGTGGAGCATCTATATACAGAAATAAATCATTTGATATTGTTCATTCTGGAGATGGAATTAACTCAATAGTTAAAGATATTGCTGAGGATTCTGAAGGTAGAATTTGGTTTGCTACTCAAAATAAAGGATTGTACTATGTTGATTCAAGTGGAAATTATGAATTCTTTTTAAATTCCTTTTCATCTCATTTAATTGAGTGTATTTATTTTAATGAAGATGATTACTTATTCATCGGTTCTGATCATGGATTGGAAGTGTATAAATATTTTAATGATGAGAACATTATATCTAAAGTACAGGATATTTCTAATTTATCGAACTATGCAATTGTTGATTTTTTAAAAATTAATAAATCTCAGTATCTTATGGTCTCAAGAGATGGGAGTTTTTTTAAATTAAATCATATGGATGGGCTTTATTCAGTTAGCCCTATTTTAGTACGTAACCTTCCTGAAAATATAATTGTAAAGGAACTTTTTTATAAGAATCGAAATTTATACGTGAGTACACTACATAATGGGCTATTGAATGTTTCACTCTCAGGAAAATCTAGGGTGGTTAAAAATTATAATTTTAAAAGTGGATTAAATACAAATGCAGTAAATACTTCTTTTATTGACCGAGAAGGTGTTCTTTGGGTAGGTACTTATGGTGAAGGTTTGGCATCCAAAGCAAATAATTATTTTTCATTTTATTTTAGAGATAAATTCGATCCAAAGGAGTACACTCATTTTGCAGTAAATGATGATTACATCTTTACCTCTATTGAATCGTCTATTTATCAATATCGAAAACACGACTTTAGTCTTATTAAAACCTTCGGATTGGCTCAACACCTACCCGATAATAAGATAGTTTCTTTTTTGTTTACTAAGGATAGTTCTTTAGTTGTTGGTACTCAAGAAAAAGGCTTGTTTATAAAGAAAAAGAATGCTGAATTTTTTACGAAAATATTTTTGTCAAGTGATCGTTTAAGTGATAACATTAAATGTATTAAAGAAATTGGACCCAAAATATGGGTTGGAACCTTAAATGGAGTATATAAAGTTGATAAGAAATCATTAGGAATAAGTTCTTATAACTTGTATAATGGTTTGTCCCACAATAATGTAGGTTACATTCATAATATCAATGATTCTGTTTATGTTGGAACCAAAAGTGCTTTTGTTACACAGTTTGTTGATAATAGGGTGAAAGATATTCAACTCTCTGAAAATTTAAATTTGGTAAACATAAATATGATTGACTCGGATAATGATGAGAATTTATGGCTCTCATCTTACGATAATGGTGTGTTTTGTATTTCAAAAGATACCATTTTACAATACACCGTTAATCAGGGACTTTTATCAAATTATTGTTATGGATTGGTGAACGATTCAAATAGTAACATTTGGGTTTCTCATAATGGTGGGCTTAGTAAGTATAACCCACAAAAAGATAGGTTCGAAAAATATGACGATAAGCATGGCTTAAGTGTTAAATTTTCAAAAGCGGCTATTTCAGTTTGGGGAAATGAGCTTTGGTTTGGAACTGATAATGGAATTATTAGGTATGATGCCAAGGAAGAGTATTTAAATAAGGTTCCTCCAATTACATCTATATATCAAATTAAGATTAACGATAGTATTTATGATTTTAAAGAGCAAATAGTTCTTCCTTATGCAGAATATGAAGTGGAAATCATTAACAGGGGACTGAGTTTGAGAAAACCTAAAGAAGTAACCTACAGTTATTTCCTTGATGGTTACGAGCAGAATTGGTCGGTAAAGTCTCTAACCAATAAGGTAAAGTATCCTAAGCTTGCTGATGGAAATTATCATTATCTAGTTAAGTCTTATAATTCCGATGGTGTGGAAGGTAATTTGGTAGAGTTTTCTTTAGTTATTGATTTACCTTATTGGAAGAAAACCTGGTTTTATTTATTTTTTGTTTTGTTAGTTGTTCTTTTGGTTGTGGTTATTATTAAGTTGAGAGAGAAAAATTTAATACAAATTCAGAAAAAATTAGAATTCAAACTTGATTTAGGAACAAAAGAAGTGGTTGCTCAAAAAGAAAAAATAGAATTAATTAATAAAGACCTTACCGATAGTATAAATTATGCTAAAAGAATACAATTGCAATTGCTTCCTGAAAAAGATGACTACAAGTCCATGTTGCCCAATAGCTTTGTTTATTATAAACCCAAAGACATTGTAAGTGGAGACTTTTATTGGTTAAAAGATCTGGGAAAAGAAATTATTATTGTGTGTGCAGATTGTACTGGCCATGGTGTTCCTGGTGGCTTTGTTAGTATGATAGGTTCAATTTTAATTCACGAAGCTATTGTTTTTCATAATCAAAGAGATCCTTCTTCCATATTAAGAGATGTAGATAGGAATATTAAAACTGTTCTTCATCAAAAAAATGATTACGAATCCAACAAGGATGGAATGGATTTGGCAGTGCTAAATATTAATAAAAAGACAGGGTTGATGAAATTTGCTGGTGCTGTTCGACCTTGTTATGTTTATAGGCAAGGTAAACAAACTATTTTGAAAGGAAATCGATTTTCTATCGGAGGATTTTCTCTTTTGGAAAAGGTCTTTGATACTACTGAATTTCAGCTTCAAAAAGGCGATTATATTTATCTTTTTTCAGATGGATATGCTGATCAGTTTGGTGGTGATGATTTTAGAAAATTAAAAATGTCTGGTTTTCATAAAATTTTAGATAAAATCAGTAATTATTCAATGGATCAGCAACAAGAAATTCTAAGTGAGGAATTTTCTGCTTGGATGGGAGAAAACGCTCAGATGGATGATGTTTTAGTTATGGGCTTTGAATATTCTTAGCACTTTCTAGCTTACTCACTGTCCATGCTTGTGCTTTTAGATTAAAAAGAAGTTTAACTTTTGGCCATATTATAGCAAATAGTTCAGATGATCTATAGTTTTCCAATGCCTCATTATTTTCCCATTTACTATAGGTGAAGAAGGTATTCTCATCTTGTTTGTCTTGCAAAAGCTCAACGCTCAAGCATCCTTCAGAAAGAATAATTTTGTTTTTATAGTTTAAAAAAAGAGCTATGAATTCTTGTTTATTCTCTGCTTTTATAGAAAGCTTAACAATTCTAGTGATCATTTATTTAAATTCTATTGTTATGGTGTCGTTAATTTTTAGTCCAAAGAGTTGATTTGCGCCACCACCAGAACCAGCTACCCCTTTATTTATGGCGATTTCCAAAAATCCACTACTGCTAAAAAGAGCAGTTCTTTCTCCTTCTGGAACCTCACCATAGGATTTGTGAATTTTGTTAATAGAGTAGCCTGAACGGGTAAGGAAGATCTTAAAATCTCTATTTTTTCCAATTTCGTTAAACAACTCTTTTGTAATGTTGGTAATTACGTTGCCATAAGTGTCAATATAAGTTACAGTTCCTTTAATAGTGTTCCCATCAATAATGGCTCTAAATAGTTCTCTTTTATTGATTTTTTCAGATGGTTTTCCAATTACAGCAGGCAGACCGCCTCTAGCAATATGACAAGCAGCTTTAACAAAAATATTTTTAGTTGGAAACGAATGTGAATCTAATTCTTGGTTAAGGTTAATTTCCCAAATTGCATCTGGGTTTTTTTCAAAAAGCAAAGAAAAAATACCATTATTGGCACCAATAAAAAATTGACCGTAGTTTTCAACAATTACGTGGTTGTTTTGCTCGTTTTTTTCAGGATTAATGCCAATGATGTGTATGGTCCCTTTTGGAAAATCTTTGAAGCAATTTTTAATGACAAAAGAAGCGTGAAGAATGTCAAAAGGACGAATTACATGACTAATATCTACGATATTTGCATTGGGGAGTTCTTTTAAAATAGAGCCTTTGATTGAAGCAACATAAAAGTCGCTTATTCCCATATCAGTAGTAAGAGTAATTATCATTAATTAAGAATAGTTTTATTCCTATTTTTTTAATTTTGTTTATCAAAAGTAACCATTTTATTAGCATAAAATCATATAGTTGGATAAGGATAATTTAATAAATATAGTTTCTGTAGATCAGACAGAACTCTTTGGTATAAGAGAAAATAAATTAAAGCTTATTCGTTCGTTTTTCCCTAAGCTGAAAATTGTTGTTAGAGGGGAGCAGGTCAAACTCTTAGGAGATGATCAAGCTGTAGATTCTTTTAAGTCCTTTTTTCAATTGTTGTTAACACATTTAGAGAGGTACAACAGTTTGTCTTTAAATACAATTGAAAATTTATTTTCTGACTCTGGAGCTGAAATTATTGAGTCTAATCATCCTGATACTGTTCTAGTGTATGGTAATAAAGGTATTGTGGTGAAGGCTAGAACATACAATCAACGAAAGTTGGTAAGTTCAAGTTCGTCTAGTGATTTGGTTTTTGCCATTGGTCCTGCAGGAACAGGAAAAACCTATACAGCAGTTGCACTTGCTGTTAGAGCACTTAAAAATAAAGAGGTTAAAAAAATTATACTGACAAGACCTGCTGTAGAGGCCGGGGAAAATCTTGGTTTTCTACCTGGAGATCTAAAAGATAAA
>PAZE01000041.1 GCA_002716065.1 Crocinitomicaceae bacterium
AAAAGAAATCTACCATTTCATTGATTTTTGTTTCTGATTGTCCGACACCAACCGTTTCAACTATTATAATATCATAGCCTGCAGCCTCACAAATTAAAATTGCTTCCTTGGTATTTCTTGCAACTCCACCTAATGTTCCTTTCGAGGGGGTGGGCCGAATAAAGGCATTTGTGTGTTTGCTTAGCTCATTCATTCGAGTTTTATCTCCTAAGATACTTCCACCACTTTTTCCTGAGCTTGGATCAATTGTTAGTACAGCAACTCTATAATCCTTTTTACAAAGCAATAAGCCAAAAGCTTCGATAAAAGAACTTTTTCCAACTCCAGGACTTCC
Organism: Crocinitomicaceae bacterium; assembly: GCA_002716065.1. Classification (GTDB taxonomy): domain Bacteria; phylum Bacteroidota; class Bacteroidia; order Flavobacteriales_D; family Parvicellaceae. The sequence goes on from PAZE01000041.1 coordinate 335, forward strand.
AGTAATTCCAATTCTAATACTCTTATTTCCAGAAACTTTTAATTGAGAAAGAATGGCGTCAGCAGTTTTTCTATGAGTGGGATGATTACTTTCAATTAATGTAATTGCTTGACCAACACTATTTTTATTTTTCAGCTTTATCCCTTTGATTAATTCTTTTTCACTTAAGAATTCTTTAGGATTGTATCTATATTTTTTATTGATTCCATTGGTCATTACAACAAAGTTATAAATTTGTTACTGTTCCTTATGAAGATTAATTGGTATATAAAGAAATTTAATGAACTTTCCACAATAGAGTTTCATGACATTATTCAACTTCGATTGGCTGTTTTTGTTGTTGAACAAGATTGTGTGTATCAAGATTTAGATGGTAAAGATACTTCCGCTTTGCATATGCTTGGTAAAACTGAAAAGGGTGAAATTATTGCTACTGCTAGAATTCTTATTGAAAATCCTGGTAAGGTTATTGTTGGCAGGGTGGTTGTAGATGATAATTACAGGAAATATGGAATAGGAAAGGAGCTTATGAAGCAAACTATTTCTGATATTAACCGTTTAATGGGTAATGTTCAGATTAATATATCTGCTCAAAAGTATTTACTTAATTTTTACACTTCTTTGGGCTTTATCTCCACTGACAATGAATATCTAGAAGATGGTATTCCTCATGTAGAAATGAATTTAAATTAGTAAAATGAAAAAGTTTGTATCGTTGCTGGTTATTGTCGTTATTACTATTAACACAATAGCTCAAGAAGAAATTAAAAATCTTAAAACATTGGAGTTTGATTATATGGATTTATCTGTTGCTCCATCTGATGACTTTTATCAATATGCCACGGGTACTTGGATGAAAAATAATCCTGTTCCTGAATCGGAAAGTAGGTGGAGTAGCTTTAATCAGCTTTCGGAAGAAAACAATGTTATTTTAAACGAAATACTTGAAAGAATTTCAGCGTTGGAAAATGTAGATATAGGAACAGATGTTCAGTTGTTGGCTGATTTCTACAGATCTTTTATGGACACTATCAACAGAAATAAAGTTTCTGTTCAACCAGTAAGTAGATATTACCGATCTATTGAAAAAACTTTTACTGTAAATGACTTGCAAAAAGCTATTGTTTTTTCACAAAACATGGGTTTTTCAAGTTTGTTTGGACTGTATGTAGCTCAAGATAAAAAGAACAATTCTATTTACAGAGTTCATTTATATCAAGGTGGAATGGGTCTGCCAAATCGAGATTATTATTTTAAAAAAGACAAACGTTCTGAGAAAATCCGTTTAGCTTATAAGGAGTTTATGTCAAAAATGTTTCAACTTGGTAATATCTCTTCTCCCTCATCTGTAGAAAGAGTATATAAAATTGAAGAACAAATTGCCAGCGTTTGTAAATCTCCAGTTGAGTTAAGAGAGGTTGAAAAACAGTATAATACCTATACTGTTGATGGTTTAAATAATCTTTGTCCAAATATAAAATGGACTGACTTTTTAACAAGTAGAGGAATTTCTACTCAAGATACTATAATTGTAGGCCAGCCAGAGTTTTTTGAAGGAATAAATCAATTAATGGATTCTATTTCAATAGAGGATTGGAAAAATTATTTTAAATGGAACATATTTAGGTCTGTTTCTGGTGCTTTGTCAATGGAATGTAAAAGATTGAGTTTTGGCTTTTACAGCACAACCCTTAGAGGTACAAAAAAAATGAAACCATTATGGAAACAGGGTATACAGGCGGTAACCTCTTCTGCTATTGGAGAGTTGCTTGGAAAAGAGTTTGTTGAGCAGAATTTTAGTCCTAACGCTAAAGAGATAGTAAATGTTATGGTTGATAACATTACTCTTGTTTTCGAAGATCGTATCAACTCTCTTGATTGGATGTCTGATTCTACAAAGGTAAAAGCAAAAGAGAAATTAGCTGCTTTTTCTAGAAAGCTTGGGTTCCCTGATAAATGGGAAGATTTTTCTTCAATTAATATAACTAAAGGAAATTATCTTGATAATGTCATCAATTGTAGGAAATATTCTATTCAGAAAAATATCTCTAAGCTGGGTAAGCCTATTGATAAAACTAAATGGTCGATGTTCCCTCAAATCGTAAATGCTTACTATAGTCCATTGCTTAATGAGATCGTTTTTCCTGCTGGTATTATGCAAAAGCCATTTTTCAGTGAAGAATATGAAGATGCCGTTAATTATGCTAGAATGGGTGCGGTAATTGGTCATGAGCTAACGCATGGTTTTGATGATAATGGGTCAAAGTTTAGTGCGGATGGAAGAATGTTTAACTGGTGGACTAAGGAGGACAAAGAAAAATTTGATGCTAAAACTCAAAAGCTGGTTGATCAGTACAATTCCTTTGAGGCGTTAGATGGTGTATTCGTCAACGGTAAATTAGCTGTGGGAGAAAATATTGCAGATTTAGGAGGGCTTACTATTGCCTATTATGCATTTTTGAAGTCACTTGAAGGAAAAGCTCAAAAAAACATTAATGGATATACTCCTCAACAACGATTTTTTATCGCTTTTGCACATGTATGGAAAAATACCATTCGAGATAATGCATTGGAGGCAAGAATTAAAAGTGATTCTCACTCACCCGGGAAATATCGTGTTAATGGTACACTTGCCAATATGCCTGAGTTTTTTGAAGCTTTTAACATAAATGAAGGTGATCCAATGCGACAAAGTGAAAATAAGATTGCTAGAATTTGGTAAAACAGCAGCTAAATTGGCAAGAAAATTGAATAATTTTAGTTAATAGGATAGTATATGAGAACTTTTTTGTACATGTTTTGTGTGTTTCCTTTATTGTGTTTTTCTCAGGCTAGAACCCCTATGAATTTTACAGATGAAGATGGCTTAAAGCAGGGAGATTGGAAAGTGCGTTACGATAATTCTCAGGTAATTCGATATACAGGAAAATTTAAAGACGATCAACCCATCGGTGAATTTAAATACTACTATTCCACAGGTGTGCTTTCTGCAATAATGAAATTTAATAATAACAATGCTTATGCTACCATGTACCATGAAAATGGCAGAGTTCTTTCTATTGGTAAATATACCAATCAACTAAGAGATAGTGTGTGGTATTTTTTTAATGATAGAAAGGAGTTGTTGAATTCTGAGGACTATGTTGAGGGTAAAATTCACGGAAAGCAGTTTATTTATTATCCAGTTGATCCTAATGTTGAAGGAATTAAGATTATGGAGATGTATAATTATAGTGAAGGGATTAAGCACGGAATTTGGGAACATTATTATGATAATGGACACATTAAAGCAAAAGGTAAATATAAATATGGTTCTAAGCATGGTGAGGAGTTCTATTATTTTTCTAATGGTCAGATTGATTTAAGCGGTTTTTATAAAAATGGCAATAAAACTGGCCTATGGATTTATTATGGTGAAGATGGAGCTAAAAAGAAGGAGGTTTATTATAAAAATGGTAAGCTACTTGAAGGAAAAGAGTTGGAGTTGTATTTAAATCAAGTAAAAGCAAAAAAGCATAAGCTTAAAAGTGAATAAATTTAAATACATACCAATTATTGGCTGCTTATTTTTTTCATGTTTAAAGCCCACAAATGAGTTGCCTAATTTTTATTATGGATATTATCCAAATGAGTTAAATTCTTGGATTGAGTATGAAGTAACAGAGATAGTTCACGGTTCTTTAGGTAGTGATACGATCAATTATTTTTTGAAGGAAATCAAAACCAATGAGTTTTTCGATAACGAAGGAGAAGTAGCTATAAGAATTGAACGTTTTTGGAAATTTAATCAAAATGAGAGCTATGTTATTAAAGATGTTTGGCAGGAAAAGGTAACTTCAACTGCTGTTGAAAAAGTGGAGGAAAATAATCGCTTTGTTAAGCTAATTTTTCCTGTTAAATATGGAGAATACTGGGATGGAAATGCTTTTAATAGCTTTCCGCTTTGTGAATATACCTATGATAGTATTCACCAACCTTACAGTTTAAATAGTTTTGATTTTGATAGTTCTTTGACAGTGTTTCAAAAGGATTTGTATACAGCTGTTGATTATCAAAATGCCTTTGAAGTATATGCTAAAAACATTGGCTTAATATATAAACAGGACATAGATTTAAGTATTAATTTATATAATATTTCCAACATCAATGAGGGCACTGAACTAGAAATGAAAATCATTAATTATAGCTTATGAAAAGAGCTTTTTTGGTGGCCTGCTTTCTAATTTTAAATTCATTTACTTTTTTTACTCAAGATTCTATTCCAAGGTATTGGATTGAGTTTACGGATAAGGGAAATTCTAGTTTTACTTTTGATAACCCACAGATGTTTTTATCTGATAGGGCTATACAAAGAAGAATAAACCAATCTATTGAACTAGACTCATTGGATTTGCCCATTTCTCATAATTATATTCAATCGATTTTAAACTCGGGCAACTTCACCTATTGGGGATCCTCAAAATGGATGAATGGTATCATTGTAAAAACTCAAGATACTTTAGCATTAGACTCTATTGCTAATTACCCTTTTGTTGTCGGTTTAAATCAATTAAAATCAACTAATCAGGCAAAAAACAAAACCAAGGAATTAGATTTTAATTCTTTAAGTCAGCGTAAATTAGCTGTTGTTAATACGCCTTATTACCCATTTGGTTTAGCGTATAATCAACATCATTTACATAAAGCTGATTTGGTTCAGCAAATGGGCTTTACTGGAGCTGGAATACATATAGCAGTTTTAGATGCTGGATTTAAAAATGTAGATCAAACACCTGCTTTAGCACATCTTTTTAGTGAAGATAGAATCTTATCTACTTACGATTTTGTAAGAAGAGAAACTAGCGTTTATGAAGATCATTATCATGGTGAGGCAGTTCTGTCAATAATTGCAGGTTATGATCCTGGGTATTATGTGGGTTCAGCTTCAAAAGCATCCTTTCATTTGTTAATTTCAGAAGATGTTTTTTCTGAAACTCTAGTAGAGGAATATTATTGGGTTGTTGCTGCGGAGTATGCTGATTCAGCCGGAGTAGATGTTATAAACACTTCTTTGGGATATACTGTTTTTGATGATTCTACTACAAATCATACCTATTCTGAAATGGATGGAAATACAACAATAGCTGCTAGGGGAGTCAATATTGCTTCAGCAAAAGGAATCCTATGTGTAACTTCTGCAGGTAATTCTGGATCCAGTTCTTGGAAGTATATCTCAACTCCAGCTGATGCCGATTTTGGACTTACTGTTGGAGCAGTAGATTCTAATGGGCTAAGAGCATTTTTTAGCAGTCAGGGCCCTTCTTTTGATGGAGATGTTAAGCCCAATGTGATGTCTGTTGGATGGAATACCTACTATATTCCCCCTGGATCTGAATATGCAGATCAAGGAAATGGAACATCATTTAGTGCTCCTATGGTTACGGGAATGGTTGCAGCTTTATGGGAAGCTATGCCTTATCTTTCCAATATGGAATTAATTCATCTATTGGAGCTTAATTCTCATAGTTATAATAATCCAGATTCATTAATGGGATACGGTATTCCAAACATATATCAGCTATTATTGGATAACTCTACTAATGACAACTTAATTGATTCTACTAAAAGAATTAAAAATGTATTCCCCAATCCTTTTATGAATCAGTTAACCATCTTCTACGAATGTGAACTCAATAAAGAAGTTGATTTAGCACTTTTTACTATAACTGCAAAGCAATTACATAGTGAAAGATTTCTTCTACAGAAAGGATTAAATAAAATGAGCCTTGAGCTTAATGACAACTATCCTCCTGGAGTTTATTTTCTAAAAATTGATAATGAGGTTGTTAAGCTGATTAAGGCTGGTTAGCTTATTTTATTCTAGTTGTAAAGGCTTTTTTGTTTTCAAGGTAACCAACTAATTCATCTCCAATTTCAACCTTTCCAACTCCAGCTGGAGTTCCTGTGAAAATTAAATCACCGATTTTAAGGGTCATATATTTTGAAACATATGATATTAATTGGTTAAAATTAAATAGCATGTCTGAAGAATTTCCTTGCTGTACCACACGATTGTTTTTTTCTAAACGAAAATTAATTTTGGTAAGATCTAATAATTCTTTTTCAATAAATAATGAGGAAACAACAGCAGACTGATCAAATGCTTTTGCTTTTTCCCAAGGATGACCATTTTTTTTACATTGATCTTGAATATCTCTTGCTGTAAAATCAATACCTAGACCTATCTCATTATAATAGGTATCCGCAAATTTTTCATTAATATTTTTTCCCAAACGGCAGATTTTTAAAATCAATTCTACCTCAAAATGAACCTCATTGGTGAAATTAGGAATGTAAAAAGGGTTTCTTTTAGGAAGAATGGAAGAATCAGGTTTTAAAAAAAACAAAGGTTCTTTTGGAATGGGATTGTTTAGCTCTTTTGCGTGATTAGCGTAATTTCTACCTATACATATTATTTTCATGATTTAGGGTTTTTATAGTCTTCCCATAGTTGTTTAAAACATCTTTTGGTGTCAGAAGTAAAGTCTGCTGAAAGAATCCATGAATAATAGCTAGGTTCTTTTTTGTATACGTCAATTACTTTTGTTCCTTTATGCTTTCCAAAGTTAACAACGAAATCTCCATTATTATCAATTGCTATCCTTTTTGCTAGGTCCATAGTTTTAGGGCCTTGAATGGAAAATTCATGTAGAAAGTCTACATTTTTTTCAAGACTTTCATATTTGTTTAGTTGTGCTAAGAAAACATCAATAGTTGCAGATGTATCAGCCATAGCGTTATGAGCATCGTCTAAATCCTTATTGCAGTAAAATTGATATGCTGCAACAAGTGTTCGTTGTTCCATTTTATGGAAGATGTTTTGAACGTCTATTAATTTTCTATTTTCAATAGTAATGTCAATATCACATCTATGAAATTCTTCTGTTAAAAGAGGAATATCAAATTTATTAGAATTAAAACCTCCTAGATCACAACCTTCTAAAAATGTTTTTATGTCACCAGCAACATCTTTAAAACTTGGTGAATTGATGACGTCATAATCATAAATTCCATGAATTTCAGATGTTTCTAATGGAATAGGAATTCCTGGATTAATTCTTTGCTCGTATTTTTCTCTAGAATTATCTGTATTGATTTTAATAATTGCAATTTCAATAATTTTATCTTTTGAAGTGTTTACTCCAGTAGTTTCTAAGTCCAAGAAGGCAAGAGGCCTTTCTAGTTTAAGGGTCATTATCTTTTGGTTTTAATAGGTGAGTTAATCGAATTATTTCTTTATCGTAAGCAAAGGTAGAAACATTAAAGTCTTTAATTACAGGTTCATAACCGGAAGCGGTAATTTTGAGTTTATATTTTCCGGGTTGGATAGCAATAGTAAATAGACCAGAATTGTTATTTGGTAAGTATTTTCCAATTAGTGAATTGGTAGATGAAGTGTTAATTTCAATTTCAACAGAGTCAATATGTTGTAAGGTTGAATCTTCTTTTACTGAGACTAGATAAATAATGGGTTTGATTTCCACTTTGTCGTAATTCACTCTATAGATGTCATAACTTCCTATTCCTCCTTTACGAATTGATGCTATATAGGCATGTTTATTTTCTCTTGTAAAACAAATTGTTTTTTCATTGTATGGTGAGTTAATCGGGAAACCTAAGTTTTCAGGTTCTGACCAGAAATTTTCTTTGGCATTCCATTTGGTTTTAAACAAATCATATTGTCCCATTCCCGGAAGTCCATTAGAACTAAAATATAAAGTACTGTCAAATGAATTGAAGTATGGAAATTCTTCATTTAGATTGGTATTTATAGCATATATGTTTTCAGGCTCCCCCCAAAGTCCATTAGGAAGTTTTTTCATTACATATATGTCATCTCCCCCTAAACCTCCTGGTCGATTACTTGAAAAAAAAATGGTGTTTTGCTCATCATTAAAAGTCCCAGAACTCTCATTAAATTTTAATGAGTTCATACCTTCTCTTAGTACTTCTTTTCTTTTATAGGAACGTCCTCTTTTTTTTGATCTGTAAATATCTGTTTGTTGTTTTTTTGAAGGAGACTTTACCGTTACATAAATATAGCTTCCGTCATCTTTTATGCCTGTGCATTCATCATTTAGATTGCCATTTAATGATTTGCAATTTTTTGATCTAGTAAAATTAAATCCAGTAAAATTGTTGGTGTATATATCATAAAAGAAATTGCCATCTGGGCCAACCATTCCTTTGTTGCCTTTTCTTTTACTACTAAAAACTAGCATTCTTTCTTTTTTATCTATAAATGGATTGATTTCCTCAGAGCTAGTATTTACCTTGTCTCCAAGATTTTCTATAGATACCTGAACTGGATTTTCAATCAATGATTTACAGTAATTGAATTGCTTAAAAAGAAGTGGAATTTCTTTTTTATGTTTTCCGGGTTTTAGTTCGTAGAGCTGTAAATATTCTAATGCTTTATCATAATCGAGTTTGTAAGAATAAGCTCTAGCTAAATAGTATAGAATTTCTTTGTCATAGTTGTCAAAAGCTAGACATTTTTTAAAATATCGTATAGATTTAGCTTTGTCAATGTTTGAATTTAAGTAACATAAGCCAATATTTTTTAATGCATTTTTATCTTCTGGATGATCAGCTAAATGAATTCGATAGCTTATAATAGCACTTAGAAAATTTTCATTTTTAAAATGTTCTTTTGCCTCATTTAAATCCTGACCACTCATGCTTACAACAAAAAAAACAAGTAGTAACAATGATATGGTTGTTAACCTTTTCAAATAATATTGCTTAAGAGTAAATATATTTAGGAAAAATAATTAAATCCTAAAAAGCAGTAATTTTAATGTACTGATATTTTGAATATTTACTTTTATTGAGATAGTCACCTTGGTATCTTGGTCCCTGAACTAAAGAATTTTCGGAAACAATTGTAAATTTACTGATATCGATTCCAAGGGCAATTAACTTCTTTTTAAGTATTTCTTTAGCATTTAGTGTCCTTTGAGCAGCCAAGTTTTTATTGTTTTGATAGGTCTTTGTAGGAACAGTAGATGCGCTTCCTTCAAGTTCTATTTTAACATCTCCAGCAGTTTTGATTATTTCATCTATTCCTTCAAGAAATTCATTGAATCGTTCTTTTTCACTTCCAATTCCTTTTTCATTGTAACCGTAGAAAATTTGAAAACTTACAGGTTCTATATCATAAATATCCTCTCTGGTAATACCATCTTCGCAATGAGGCATATCTTCTTCAGAGTACATGTCATCCTGATGACCTTCATCAGTAGTGGTTATTGTCTTCGAATCTATATCATCTTCAGAATTTTCATCAGTAGTGGTTGTTGTCTCGGAATCTATATCATCTTCAGAATTTTCAACAGTACTTGTTGTAGTCTCTGAATTAGCATCATCAACAGAGCTTGTGTCTTTTTCGTTCAAGGGAATCCCTCCAATGGTAATTACTTTGTTAATTTCTTGATAGTTGGATTCACATGGAAGGGTAAATTCAGTACTATAGAATATTTCTTCGTTTTGAGTGTATTCTACAAGATACTCGTGGCATGGTATAAGGCTAAAAACATAGGATCCATTTCTTCTATTTGGAGTGTATTGCTGAAATAAATCTTCATTGCCATCAGTTAAATCATATACCCAAATAACTATTCCCGCAGGTATTTGTGGTAAAGAGCCAGGGTCTATATATCCTTTTAAAATGGCTAGTGGTTCAGATGGTTGATCGTCACCTAAAAGAACTTTATAAATGTCTTTTTCTCCATATCCACCTTCATGAGAAGAAGCATAGTATCCATTTTTCCCATCTGCATTAGTAGTAAAATATAAGTCGTCTTCAACGGTATTAAGAGGGTAGCCCATGTTTATTGGTGTTGTCCACTTGCCTTCCTCATTAAGTTCAGTATGAAAAATGTCAAATCCACCCATACTTTGCTCCCCATTTGAGCTATAGTAGAATGTTTTTCCATCAGGATGTAAAAAAGGAGAATCTTCATCAAAAGGAGTGTTGATTGGAGGGCCTACATTTAAGGGTTGGGACCACTCTCCGTTAGGTAGTTTAACGAGTCTATAGATGTCTCTACCTCCATATCCACCCTCTCTATCGCTAACAAAGTACATTTTATTACCATCTATTGAAGTAGTAACATGTGTTTCCCAAGCTGGTGAATTAACAGCACCAAGTTTTTTTGGAGAGTAGAAATTAATATTATCACGTTCAGAAATATAGATGTCTCCATTACCTTGATTGTCGTCTTTGTAAAAATAGAGGAATTGACCATCTGCAGAAACACTAACAGTTGCTTGATTACTGTTAGGTCGATTAAAGTCTGCAAGTTCTGGAGTGCCCCATTGGTTAGTTTTAAAGTTTTTGTATGAAACATAAACGTCTTCAAAGTGTTTTCCGTCTTGTGGGCTATAAATACCTCTGTTTGAAACTTGATTGGTGTCTGTGCGAAGTCTTCTAGAAGTGAAAAAAAGCATACTTTCATCTGCTGTTATAACAGGGCTGAAATCTGAATAGGAGCTATTAATAATGTCGCCAATATTTTCTAGAGTATAGTTTTTGGGATTGGCTAGTTGCTTTTTAGCAATCTCACATTGCTTTATGTCATGGTAAACCAACTCTTTCAAAAAGTGCTTTTTCCCAGATGATTCAATGAATTTGTTAAAATAAAATATAGCAGAATCTGGCTTGTAATTTAGATGAAATGATTTTCCTAAGTAGTAATATACTTCAATAGGAGCTGATTCTAAAGAATAATCTAAAGGAAAATATCTTTCATTAACATTAGTTTTAGCAAAATTTAAATAGCTAAAAGCATCTTTTTTATTGTTGGCAGATTTTAATAAGCAATAGCCAGTTTTGTAATTTATATTCGCATTTTTAGGATTTTCTTTAACCAATTCAAGCCAAATTTCCTTAGCAAATTCGTGAAAATTATCGTCCATTAGTGAATTGGCAGCTTCAAATTTCTCTTTGAATTCAGATTTGTCTTTTGACTCTTCTTGAGAATAAAAGGAGCCAGTAATTAAAATGGTTAAAGCAAAAATTAAAAATTTAAGTTTCATACTTTATTAGTGTTTTTCAATAGCAACTTATTTAAAACCCTAAATATCACGATTTATATCAAAACTTTCTAAATAGTCTGCTACTTTTCTAACAAAGCTGCCACCAAGTGCACCATCAATATTCCTGTGATCATAAGAATGAGATAAAAACATCATGTGGCGAATACCAATTGTATCACCTTGAGGAGTTTCAATAACTGCTGGTTTCTTTCGAATTGCACCAACAGCAAGTATCGCACTCTGTGGTTGATTGATAATAGGTGTTCCCATTACATTTCCAAATGTTCCTACATTGGTAACAGTATACGTTCCACCCTGAATTTCATCTGGGGATAGTTTGTTCTCTCTAGCTCTTTTGGCTAAATCGTTTACTTTTTTAGCAAGGCCAACCAAGTTGTATTGATCGGCATTATGAATAACAGGAACAATTAAGTTTCCTGATGGTAAGGCTGTTGCCATACCAAGGTTTAAGTCTTTTTTAATTACAATTTTATCTCCATCAATCATAGAGTTGACATTGGGCATGTGTTTAAGTGCTTTTAGAATCGCTTCCATGAAAATAGGAGTGAAAGTTAATTTTTCACCTTCTCTTTTGAAAAACTCATTTTTCATTTTGTTTCTCCAAAGAACAATATTAGTTACATCAGCTTCAACAAAAGAAGTAACATGAGGGGCAACATGCTTAGACATTACCATATGATCAGCAATTAGCTTTCTCATTCTGTCCATTTGAATAATCTCATCATTTGCTCCAACTGGGACGCTTGGTGTATTATGAGAGGGAACAACGGCTTTTTGGGTTTCTACTTTTGGTGCTTCAACAGTAACACTTGTTGATGAGGTTCTTTCTTTTAAGAATAGAAGCATGTCTTTTTTAGTCACTCTGCCATTAGACCCAGTTCCCTTAATTTGTTCTAGTTCAGTACTGAGAATTCCCTCTTTTTGGGCAATGCTTTTTACAAGTGGAGAATAGAATCTAGAACTTTCAATAACAATTGGTTCATTACTTGAAATTCCATTAGTTATTGGCTCGAGAATTTGTTCAGCTACAACAGGTTCGATTTCCTGTTGAACCTCATTTTTATCAGAAGTTGTATTGGAGGTGTTTTCTTGATCAGCATCACCTTCTCCACCAATAATAGCAAAGGCAGTTCCCACTTGAACAACATCCCCTTCTTTAAAAAGAATTTTCTTTAAGATCCCTGAAGCAGGTGAAGGAACTTCTGAATCTACTTTATCAGTAGCAATTTCTACAATTGTTTCATCTAATTCAATTGAGTCACCAACATTTTTAACCCATTTGATTATTGTTGCTTCAGCAACACTTTCACCCATTTTGGGCATAATTAATTCAATTTTACTCATAGTAAATTAATCATCTCAGTAATACAAATCTAACTAAAAAAGTCTATATATTTTTTAAAAAACTCTTTTATGGAATTCTTGTTCGAAGTCCCATTGTTTAATACATATAGATCACCTTGTGTATGAATAGAATTACTTCCAATAATAAAGGTGTTTTCAGAAGGTGAAATTTTAATCGATAAATTACTTTTCATGTTAGACATATTTTTCATGATTTCATTTGCATCAACATCTTTTGCGGAAAACACTAGTTCATTGAGTTTATGAATTTTCAGAACCTCATTTAATTGTTTTATATTACCTAGTGACTCTTTATCTTTTTTATATGTATTTATCTGTCCAATGAATTGAATATTAGGATGTGTATTTTTTATAATTTTTGATATTCTTTCGAACTCTTTTTTTTGAGCTACCACACCAATTCTTTTAAATGAACTATTATTTTTATCAAATATCGTCATTATATATCTGAAGAGAGTTAAAGAAATTATACTCCATAATGCTCCTAATAAAATTAAAGCTCGTGAAAACCTTAAGCTTTCAGGTAATAATCCGTATGTTATTAAAATCATGATAGTTCCTAACACAACTCCTTTTGTTGTTCTAAATGGCTTTATGGGTTTTGTATATCCATTTTGTATATATACTCCAATTAACCAACAGACAATATATGTAGGCATAGCATATTGTAAGAAATTTTCATTGTAATAGTTCTCATTTAAAAAGTATTTAATTGCCCATATTTTTTGTAAGGCATATACTCCAATAAAGATTATTAAACAATCTATAGTTGGCTGTGTTAATCTCATTATTAATCTTTTTAGTATTGATACAAATGCTCTTAAAAAGATTGCTATGTTGATCGTGAATATTAAGGGTTGCGCTTTTTTTGTTACATAATGTTTCTTTACAAAAATGATCATGGCTTTATAAAACATGAAAATATAATTTACACTTGTTTTTTTTGTGCTTTCACCTTTATAATGAATGATACTAGTGTTTGGAAAATAGAAATTTTTATATCCAGATTGCTGTATTCTATAAGATAGGTCAATGTCCTCACCATACATAAAAAATGATTCATCTAACATTCCTATTGTTTCTATTATTTTTCTTCTGGTCATAAAAAAGGCACCTGATATAACATCAATTTCACATATCTCATTTTCATCCATATAATTAAGGTGATATTGACCAAACTTTTTAGATTTTGGAAATAATTTACTTAATCCAAAAATTTTGTAAAAAGCAATACTTGGTGTTGGTAAAGATCGTTTCGATTCTGGTAAGAAAGAGCCGTTTCCATCAATCATCTTGACACCTAAACCTCCAGCATTCTGATTCTCTTCTAAAAAGTTAATTGTTTCAACTAGAGTATTTTCTTGAAGAATAGTATCTGGATTTAATAATAAAATGTATTTTCCTTTTGCTTGTTTAATAGCTTGGTTATTTGCTTTTGCAAAACCTTGGTTTTCATTATTTGTAATAAGATTAACATATGAAAATGAGTTTTTAAGCATGCTCACAGAATTATCTATAGAATTGTTATCCACTACAAAAATTTCTGTTACTATGTTTTGTGTAGCTTTTTCTATTGATTTTAAACATTGATGTAAAAAATGCTCTACATTATAATTAACGATAATAATTGATAACATCATTGTTTTAGGGTTTTTTCAAATGAGTATCTATTGAGCAATGCTCTTCCCAATGTAATTTGATCAGTATATTCCAGCTCATTACCGATCGAGATACCTTTTGAAATAGTTGTAATACTTATTTTAAGAGGTGATATTTTTTTATATATATAATAGCTTGTTGTTTCACCTTCCATACTTGCACATAAAGCAAAAATAATCTCTTCAATATTGTTTTTAGATATTTTTTTAATCAGGCTATCTATATTTAATTCACTTGGCCCAACACCATCTATTGGGGAAATAAGTCCACCTAAAACATGATAATGACCATTATACTGCATAGTATTTTCAATTGCAATGATATCCCTAATGTCTTCAACGATACAAATAATATGTTTATTTCTTTTTTCACTATCACAAATTTCACATAAATGATGTTTTGATATATTATAGCAATTGTTACAATATGTGGTTTCTTCTATCATTGTTCTAATAGAATCAGATATGTTATATGCTTGTTTTTTGTTTCTTAATAGATAAATTGCTAATCTGAGCGCTGTTTTTTTTCCTATTCCAGGAAAATTTGATATTGCTTCTACAGCATTTTTTATTAGGGAAGAAGGAAAATTCACATATCAAAAATAGAAAAATATGCTAGATTTTATAAAGTATTTTTTTTCTTTGTTAGATGTTGTCACCAATATTAATAATTTCTATTCTAGTAATATACTTTTCAGTATTAATTCTGATTGCTAAAATTACGCAAGGGAATGCTAGTAATGAATCATTTTTTTTAGGACAAAGAAAGTCTCCTTGGTATATAGTTGCTTATGGAATGATTGGGGCAACTTTATCGGGTGTTACTTTTTTATCCGTACCAGGCATGGTAAAGGATGGTGAGTTTTTTTATATGCAAATGGTACTTGGATATGTGCCTGGGTATTTATTTGTTTCTTTTGTGCTTATGCCAATTTATTATAAGATGAGAGTATACTCAATTTATGAGTATTTACACCATCGATTTGGCTATTATGCAAATAAATGTGGAGCTGGCTATTTTTTTCTTTCTCGTTTATTAGGAGCATCTGTACGATTATATTTGGTAGCCTTGGTGCTCCAAGAATTATTATTTAATCAACTAGCTATACCATTTTTTATCACCACATTAATTACTATTTTTCTGATATGGCTCTACACATATAAAGGAGGGATCAAAACAATTATTTGGACAGACACATTGCAAACAACGTTTATGTTGGCAACAGTTTGTGTGTGTGTATTGATTCTTTTCCAAGCCTTAGATTTTTCTTCTATTACAGATAGTTTAAATCAGAACCTAGATTTAGGTATATTCTCATTTTCGGAATTCAACAATTTTAATAATTTTTTTCGTTCATTTTTTTCTGGAATGTTTATAGCAATTGCAATGACAGGTTTAGATCAAGATATGATGCAAAAAAACTTATCATGTCCAAATATTTATGATGCGCAAAAAAATATGGTAATATTTAGTATCGTATTAGTTTTTGTTAACCTGCTATTTTTATATCTCGGTGCACTTTTATATGAGTATGCATTTAAATATAATATAGGTATTGATGGTGGTGATTATTTATTTGTACAAGTGGTTAATTCTGGTGATTTAGGAGTAATGGTATTTGTCTTGTTTCTTTTGGGATTAATGTCAGCTGCTTATTCAAGTGCTGATTCTGCATTAACTTCTTTAACAACATCATTTTGCATTGATTTTTTAGAAATAAAAAATAAAAAACCAGATTCATTAACTACAAGAAAATCAGTTCATTTGTTTATTTCTTTTTTATTGTTTTGTGTCATTTTATTAGTGAATCACTTTAATAATGATTCCAGTATTATTAATGTTTTATTTGCAATTGCTGGATATACTTATGGACCTTTATTAGGACTTTTTATGTTTGGATTATTTACAAAAAGAAAAGTTGTTGATAGATATGTTCCATTGATAGTATTAGTTTCACCCTTATTATCTTATATTCTGTCGAAATATGATAAAATTCTATTGAATGGATTTAATTTTAGTCATGATTTAATCATTATTAATGGAGGAATTACATTTTTATTTTTATATGTTTTTTCTAAGAATGGTCAATCATCTAATAGGGTAGTGTAAGTCCGAAACATTTTTAAACATAATGCTATATACCCACTTATCACTAATGTGAAAATATAAATATATATGTCATTACAAAGTTGAACAATTCCGAGGGATTTTTTAGAGTATATAATTTGTGTGATAATATCAAGATATATAAATGATACTATTGTGCTGAGAGTTGATGAGTATTCTTGACGTAGTATTTTCTTAAATGAAAAAACATGTTTTGATTTTTTAAAATTATATGGGTTTGGAAAAAAAACAGGTACATGATTACAAAAATCAGAGTATCTCTTTTTAAATTTTTTTAATAAAAATTGTTCTTCAACCAACATAATACGTTCATATACAATATGAAACAGCAATATTGTAATTAAGATAAACACATAGTTTAATGTAAATAATGAGAGCCCTAACCAAATCATCCAGTTTGCAAAGTATAATGGGTTCCTGGTTATCGAATAAGAACCTGTTGTATTGAGTGTTTTTGCAATTTGTTGATTTCTATTTCGACCCGATGTTTTATTGGGAGTTGTCCCAATAGTATAATATCGTAAGATCAATCCAAATAAACCAAGCATAATTCCTGTAAGCTGAAAAAGGGATTTAAAACCTGTTGTGTATATAGTATAATAATCGCTTGTACTGAGAATTGGTATAGCTAAAATTAGTATAAAGATGGGTATTTGTCCTCTGTATTTAAACAAAAAATTACCATCTAAAATTATTTTATTATTTAATTGCATATTATTATCATTTTTCAAATTACAATTTAGGTATATTTCTATCTATTATTTATGTTTTTTGTTATCATTTTTATCTTTAATTCATTAAAAATTAATAAAAAGTATTTTTTTAATTAAAAAAAAACAATTTTTTAGATAAGAATTCGGCAATAATTACTATATTGAGTCCGAACTTTTAATTAAAACTTAAGTATTATGGCTTATTCACACAAAAATAGTAAGGGAAAAACTTACTGGTTACATTCAAAAGATGTTACCCTTAGAGGTGGCAGAACTCAAACAATTTATTACTTTGCAGGAGATCAAAGATCAAATGCATGTGATTTACCAGCTGGAAAACAAGTTGTTGAAAGCGCTAGAACGGGACTTCCGTTGGTAAAGAAAGCATAAGTAGTAAATATGTTGATTTATAAAAAGGGCCGAGAGGCCCTTTTTTATTGAAATTCATCAATCATTATCTCCTCATTGATTACAATTTTATTTATTTGATTAATGCTTTCTTGAA